>DASXIK010000107.1:0-5030 GCA_036498025.1 Chthoniobacterales bacterium | reverse complement strand
GTTCGGCGGTGATGGTTGAATCGCTCATGATCTGAGTTTTAAGTTTTAAGTCTTAAGTTTTGAGATTGTTTCGGGTTTCGATATTCGTGCTTCGTCATTCGGGAACAGCGTCGGCTTAGCCGACGCCCTGCGGCACGACTTCCTTGACGGACGTCACGGTTTCGGGCGCGGTGTCAGCGTGAACGGTGGCCGGGCCCTCCCGCGGGATTTTTCTGGCGGCAAAGGAGCGGCCCTGGAAAACGCCCTCCAAAATCTCTTTTACGCGGAAGGTGAGGCCGTCGGTTTTGGTGAAGCTCTCGATTTTCGGCTCGCAATAACGGGCCCGCAAAATGGTGGCGAGCTGCCCGAAGCCGTAGACACCCTGGTCGTTCATCTCGACCACGACGATACGCTTAAACTTCGCGAAGACTTTTTCCAGGCCGTTAGGCAATGGATGGATGTGGCGGAAATGAATCGCCCCAACTTTGTCCCCGCTCTCGCGCGCCAGTTTCACGGCATCGTGGACCGGTCCAAAGGTTGATCCCCAGCCCACCAGCAGGGCGTCGCCCTCCTGATCACCGTAAACTTCCGGCAGGGGAATTTCCTCGGCCAGTTTGCGCAATTTATTGCGGCGCTTGGCCGTCATGACCATGTGCAACTTCGGACTGCCCGTAGGATGTCCCATCTCATCGTGCTCGAGCCCCGACAAGAGCGGGTATTTGCCATCGAGAATCGGCGTGCCCGGCGGCACATGCTGGGTGATGGCATCGACCGGGTATGGCTTGAAGGTTTGCCGAGGCGACAGGTCCGGCTTCGGATCGATCATCAATTTCGCAAGCTCGGGCTCGTCGAAGGCTTCGATGCGCGTGGCCAACGAGGTGTCGCTCAAAATGAAGACGGGCGTGCTGTATTTGCGAGCGATCCGGGCGGCCTCCAGCGCGATGTAGAAACAATCTTCAACGGTGCTGGCTGCCAGCACCACGCGCGGACTGTCGCCGTGCCCGCCATAAATCGCCTGGTGCAGATCGCTCTGCTCGACATTGGTCGGCAAACCGGTGCTCGGCCCGCCGCGCTGCACATTAATAATGACCAGCGGGAGTTCCGCCATGGAGGCCCAGCCTATGGCCTCGGTCTTCAGCGATATCCCCGGTCCGGCGCTGCCGGTGACCGCGAGATATCCGGAGTAAGAAAAACCGAGCGCGGTGGAGACGGCGCCGAGCTCGTCTTCGGCCTGCACGAAAATTCCGCCATATTTCGGAAACTCACTGCGCAGGATTTCCATGACCGACGACCACGGCGTGATCGGATAGCCCGCGCCGTAGCGCACACCCGCGGCGATCAATCCGTAGGCCAGGGCCTGGTTGCCATCCATGGTGATCTGGGCGCGCGCGCCCGGCAATTTCTCGACGTGCTCGAATTGGTACCGGTGCGTCAGCACTTTGCCGACCGGGTAGGCATAGCCAGCCGTAAAGGCCATGATGGCGGTGTTGGCGATGCTCTCGTCTTTGCCGGCAAATTTTTCCTTGATCAGTTTCGTGAGCTTTTCGACATCGAGGCTGAAAATTTTCGAGAGCAAGCCGAGGACAAAAATATTTTTTCCCTTGTCCTTGGCGGTGCCACCGAGAGCTTCCACGGTCAGTCCGGTGATGGGGACGCCGACGTAAACGAAACGTTTGTCGTCGAGATTCGGCTCAACGTTGTCGGAATCGTAAAGGAGCACGCCGCCCTCTTTGAGGAAGCCGACGTGGTCCTGGTAGCTGTGTTGATAAAAGGCGACGAGAAAATCTGCTTCGTCGCCGGCGGAAAGGACCTCGCCGGTTCCGATCCGGACCTGAAAAATGGACGGCCCGCCCGAAATCGTCGCCGGAATCGTCATGTAGGTCATAACATCCTGGTCGCTGCGGCCCGCGAGCCGTGCGAGAAAAGCGCCGGCCGATTGAATTCCGTCCTGGGAGTTGCCGGCGAGCCGGATGACGGCGTCCCGGATATTTTCGGGGCGCAGATCAGCGCGGTCGGAGGCTGGGCTGGCACTTTTGGGAGAGGGAGGAGTAGAGCTCACAGACTTAAAACAGTATCAAAAGTGCGGCCTGAATCCAGTGGGCAATATTTACACGCGAATCGGAGGATTTTCTGGCCATGGATTAACCCGGAATTCGGAGGCGGACCGGGAAGCTGGCCCCGCCACAGCAGCGGGGTTGTCCCTTGGCGAACAACCTCCCTACAGGACTAAAAGAGGGCGGCTTTGGAAAACAGGGACAGCTTGCGCGCGCGGACGACGCCCGGCATGACTGTCTCATTTTCCTGAGCGGCCGTGACGAGCAAGGATTCCGGGGCCAACTCGCGGGCGGCCTCGACCATGGAATCGATTTCAAAATCGGTGTGGGCCGGGTCGTGATGAAAGAGGACCAAATGCTTCACCTCAGCCCGCTGGGCCAGGGCGACGCTATCGGGCAGACAACCGTGCCCCCATCCGAGTCGGTGGGGGTATTCAGCTGCGGTGTATTGCGTATCCAGGATGAGCAGGTCCACGTCGCGCAGAAAGTCGGCGAGAGCGTTCGTGCGCATATGACCGGCGGCGTTGGCACCCGGATTAATCACACTAACGAACGGCTCATGGTCGGGGAGGTAGGCAAAGGAGCGGCCACCCGCTTCAATGCGGAACCCGGCGCAACCTCCCGGATGATTCAAGGGAAAGGGACGCACGGAGAACGGGCCAAAGGTCGCGCCGGACGGGCCGAATTCATCCACGGCGCTCAACCCGTGCAGGTGCTCGACGCTGATGGGAAAACTGATCGGGTTCATCTGGTTGGCCAGGGCTTTGACCAGTTTTTCGCGGGCGCCGGGTGGAGCGATCAGCCGGATGTGATGAGCGGCCGAATAAGCCGGCATAAAAAACGGCAAACCCTGGATGTGATCCCAATGAGTGTGAGAAATGAGCAGGGTAGCGCTAATCGGGTTGGAGTTGAATTCGGTGAGCAGATCCGTGCCCAGCGCGCGAATGCCGGTGCCGGCATCGAGAATAAGGATCTCGCCGCCGGCGCGCACTTCCAGACAGGAGGTGTTACCGCCGTAGCGTGCGGTGTGCAGGCCGGGCGCAGGCGTAGAGCCGCGCACGCCGCGAAAGTGGACGCTCAGTTGTTTTCGATTCTCGGATCTAGACATTGGTGGTGTCGGGCGTCTCCGCCGGCAGAGGCAAATCGATGAAGAAGGTCGTCCCTATATCAGAGCTTTGGACGGAGATGACTCCGCCGTGCGCTTCAACGACGGCCTTGCTGATAGCCAGCCCCAGCCCGGTGCCGTTGCTTTTGCCATGAGTGACAAACGGCTCGAAAATTCGCGGGATTAGATCGGCGGGTATGCCGTGCCCGGTATCGGCTACCTGAAAGCGCACGGAGGCATCAACCCGTTTCACGGTCAGCCGCAGAATGTGGCCTTCGCCGTCTTTCATGGCTTCGCGCGCATTGCGAATGAGATTGGCCAGAACGCGCAGGAGGCGGTGGCGATCAATCCTGAGTTTGCCCTCGTAGAGGATTTCCGTCCGCACTTCCATGCGGGCGCGGCATTTGGCGAAGTCCGGTTCCAGGCTGTGCACAAGATCAACCAGGTTAACGAGCTCGAGATTCAGCTGCGTGCGACCGCGGGAGAAATCGATCAACTCCTTGGTCATGGCGTCCATCTGTTGCACGGCATCGCGGATCAGGGTGGCCATCCGGCTGGTCACCTCGTCATGGCTGGTGCCGCGGATGACCTCGCAGGCGCCGAGAATGCAGCCGATCGGGTTGTTCATGTCATGCACGATCGAGCTGATGGTGGTGCCGATGAGAGAGAGGCGCTCGTTGCGCATCATCTCTTCGATGAAGCGCTGGTTGTTATTGCGCAGCCGGCCGGTGACCGACTTCATGAAATTCGCCAGGATTTCGTGCGGGGCCAGGTGCAGCAGGAGATCCCAACTGGCGCGGTCCACTCGCCCGAGGATGGCGTGGTCGGCAGCCGCGGCCTGGGCGGAGCGCCGGCCGGTGTCGATCAAGGCCATCTCGCCGAAGAAATCGCGCGCCATGAGGAAGGCCAGCGTCTCCTGCTGGCCGCCCCGGCCTTTCTTGGAAATTTTTACCGACCCCTGAGCGATCAGGTATAACGAGTCGCCGGGATCGTTCTCCTCGAAAATGATCTGGTTAGGCTGACAATCAAGGATGGCGATGCTCTGAACGAGTTGGGCATACACCTCCGCGCTGAGGCCGGCCAAAAGCTCATTGGCTCTGAAGCAGTTGGGATCCACCGGAGGAGCGACCTCCGGAGCGGACGCGGGAATCGCCCCGGCCAATCCGGGACCGCCCGGATGCGGCAACTTGGTGGGGATTCCGGGTGGTGGCATGTGGGAACTGATTGGATGCGAGTTAGGTAAAGCCCCTAACATGTGCGGTTTGGGTTAAACGGAGCACCAAACATGCCCGTAGGGTGGCTGGGCGGGCTCACGGGAACGGCCGGGCGAGGAATTCGGGAGACAAATCGCTGAAATCCGGCAATTCTTTCTTTCTGCCCCAGGGGCGGAATCTCCCATGCCTGAACCCGTTCGCCCAATTGAGCTTGCCGAAATCCAGGCGGCGCGGAAACGCATCACGGGGACCGTCCAACGCACGCCGCTGGTGCGGCTGGAATTGGGGACGGGCTACCCGGACATTCGCCTCAAGCTGGAAAACTTGCAGCCGATCAATGCCTACAAGCTGCGCGGCGCCGCCAACGCGGTGGCCATGTTATCGGAAGAAGAACGCCAGCGCGGAGTTTGGACGATTAGCGCGGGCAACGCCGGACAGGGAGTGGCTTACGCGGCGCGGCGGGCCGGTGTGCCGTGCGTGGTGGTGGCGATCGAGACGGCGCCGACCGCGAAGATCGAACGGATGCGCGCGCTCGGTGCCCGGCTCGTCCTGGTCTCGTACGCGGACGCGTGGAAGGCTTTGGAGGCACGCGCGTATCCCGGAGTCGAAGGGACGTTTGTGCATCCGTTCGACGATCACAATTTCATCGCCGGCCATGGCGCCATGGGCCTGGAGATC
>DASXIK010000106.1:0-6052 GCA_036498025.1 Chthoniobacterales bacterium | reverse complement strand
GTTAGGCAATACTGGCCAGCCATTGCTGCGCGGCGGCGACGTCGCTGCCGATGAGCTCGTGGCCGGCAGTTTGAAAGATCAGGTCGACCTTCGCGCCCGTCTGCTGAAGCAAGCGCTCCAAATGTGCGCCCTGGTCGGGGTGGGCGATCTGATCGAAGCGTCCCTCGGAGATCAGGATCCCGTTGGTCTTGGCTGTCACCGGGGCCGGGTTTGAAAGGGGCACCATCGCTCGAAAAAAAATCGCTTTCGGAAACTCGGCCACGCCCAGCAGCACCATGGCGGCGGCAATGTTTGCGCCATTGGAATAGCCGACGGCGACCATTTGCGCAGGATCGATTTTATAATGTCGAATCGCCTCGCCGACAAAGGCGGCGAGCTCGTGCGACCGGGCCACCACGTCCGCCTCGTCAAACACTCCTTCCGCCAGTCTGCGGAAAAATCGGGGCGCCCCGTTTTCCAACACCTGGCCGCGCGGGCTGAGGATGGCGGCGCGCGGATCGATGGTGCGGCCCAGGTCGAGAAGGTCGTTCTCGTTGCCGCCGGTCCCGTGCAGCATGAGCAATGTGCGGGGTGCGTCGATCCCGGCGGGGGCGGGGACGAAGCGATGAATAAAACCGAGGTCGTTCATGAGGAATGGGCCAGGGAGATGCGCGGGAGCACCTGTTCGATAGAACTTCGGTGTTCCTCAAACTGGGGCGGCAAACGCAGCGTTTCCCCGAGGTGCTCGACCGGTTCATCAATGGCGAACCCGGGTGGATCCGTGGCAATCTCGAAAAGAATTCCGCCCGGCTCGCGAAAATAGATGGAATGAAAATACTGCCGGTCGATCACGGGAGTAACCCCAAAACCCAGTTTCTCAATTGCTTCGCGCCAGTGCAGCTGCTCTTCGTCATTGCCTGCGCGAAAGGCGATATGATGGACAGTGCCGGCTGCAATGTTGCCGAAACCGGTGTCGCGCCGCTCGATCAAATCGATCTGCGCGTCGGGCGCGCCGGGAGAAAGTGAAAAACGGCGGCGCCCGGCTTCGTCACCGATCAATTCGAAGCCGAACGTTTCTGTGAGCAATCGTTCGGTCAAGGCGGAGGCCTGCACCTCGAGAGTGGGCGCGTGAAAACCGCGCAAGGCAAACTCGGCGGCGACTGGGCCTTGCTCATTGAATTCGCCTGCCTTCAGTTGCTCCGCACTCGCCAGCTCGAGCATGAGTCCGTCGGGGTCCGGGAAGCGCAAAACACGCTGGCCGAAACGCGGCGCGATTTCCTCGGCGAGCACATGCTCAGCCGCCAGACGTGTCTTCCAGTAATCCATCGCCCCGGGTGCCACGGCATAACTGGCGGCTACGACCTGTCCGGTCCCACGCGTGCCGCGACGCGCGCCCGGCCAGGGAAAGAAAGTGATGATGGTGCCAGGGCTGCCCACGCGGTCACCAAAATAAAAATGATAACTCCCGGGGTCATCGAAATTAACCGTCCGTTTCACCAGCCGGAGTCCCAGAGTCTGCGTGTAGAAATCGAGGTTGCGTTGCGGATCGCTGGCAATCGCCGTGATATGGTGTATCCCGCGAAGTTTCATCTTTGTCACTCTACTGACGCATGTATTTATGGCGAAAGCTAGCCACGCCCAAGTGGCTTGGCAGCTGCGAAGAAAAGCTCCACGCGCGCGCCGGGCAGAGATTGGTGGTGGTGGAGCGCCCTGGACGCAAGAGCGTGGCGCTGGAAGTGGTCTGCCCCTCGGGCAGGGAAGCGCGCCGGTTGGCCCGCGATTTCGGCGGGAGAGTCGAGACGATTCCCCGTGATTGGCGAATGCGTTTTGCCCGGGCGCAGAAACGGCCCCCGCTGCGCATCGGCCGCCGCCTGCTCATTGGCAGCGTAAGATCGCCGCGCGGAGGCGCCGCCAACTTGGTGATTCCGGCGGGCGCAGCTTTTGGGACCGGGGAGCACGCGACCACGGCCATGACGCTGCGGATTCTCGAGCGCATCACGCGTCCACTCAAAGGCCACTGGTCGTTCGCCGATCTCGGCACCGGCAGCGGGATTCTGGCGCTGGCGGCGCGCGCTTTCGGCGCGAAAACTGTCGTGGGGATCGACAACGACCCGCGAGCCATCTTCACTGCACGAGCCAATGCCCGGCTCAATCGGGTCTCGCGAGCAAGGTTTCAAACGGGCGATGTCCGTCGGTGGCAGCCAAAGGGCCGGATCGAGGTGGTGGCCGCCAATCTATATAGTGAGTTGCTCATCGAGACGCTCCCCCGGCTTACCCGCTACCTGGCGGCGCCGGGCTGGATCGTTGCCTCGGGAATCATGCGTTCACAGGAGCGGGAAGTCCTCAAGGCGCTGAGAGTCAACGGCATCCAAGTCTTGGAAGTTCGGCGGCGCGGAAAATGGATCGCCTTGTCCGGAAAGGTTTGAAGCAAACGCTCAACACTCAACGTTCAACGCTCAACGGTCTCGCAGCCAGCCAAAGTGTCCATCCGGTAATCGCGTCAGTCCCCAAAAACCCAGTTGACGGAAGGTGACACCGCCAGCAAAGTTTGCGGTCCCAAGGCGGCTTCGGTTTCTCTGCAATAGACGCGGTTTAACAAGGCCGCTCGACACCCATGCAGACCGAAGAACTCTCTTACGTTATCGTGACGCCTTATTCGATGCGCAAATCGCGCACGGGCGGCATTCTTTCCCGGCTCATTTCCCGGACGGGGCTCGATCTGGTGGCGGCGCGCATGTTCGCGCCCAGTCGGGAACTGGCCCGGCGCTACGCGGGGACGATTGTCACGGAGACGGATCCGCGGCATCGGGCTACCCAGGAGTTGATCCGGAAATATGTCCTCAAGAATTTCACTGGCCAGGCCAGCGGCCAGAGCGCCCGCGTCATGTTCCTCGTATTCCGCGGTCCGGGCGCCGTGGAAAAGACGCATCAAGCCGTGGGACACATCGTCAACGAGCGCACCAGCGGCGAAACCATTCGCGACACGTTCGGTGATTATATTACGGACGCGGCCGGCAAGGTGACCTATTTCGAGCCGGTGGTGCTGGCTTCGTTCGAGCGCGAGGCGACCCAACGCGATCTCAAACTCTGGGCCGAATTCTCCGACAGCGATGGCGGCATTCTCGACAAGGTCATTCAGTTTCCCAACGGGGCGAAAGTGGAAAAAACGCTCGTCCTGATCAAGCCGGACAACTTCAAATTCCCGAACCTGCGCCCGGGTGGAGTGATCGATGTTTTTTCGCGGACCGGCCTCTACATCGTCGGGTTCAAGGTTCATCGCATGAGTGTGGCGCAGGCCGAGGAGTTTTACGGCCCGGTGTTGCCTGTCCTGGAGGAGAAGCTTGGCCCGAAAAGCGGGCGCGAGAACTGGGAGAGCATTGTCGAATTCATGGCCGGCCGGAAACCGAGCGGCACTCCGGCAGAGGAGCGGGAAGCCCCCGGCACGGAGAAATGCGTGGCCATTGTTTACCAGGGAGAAGAGGCCGTGCGCAAAATCCGCGAAGTGCTGGGCCCGACGGACCCCGCCAAGGCGCCTCCCGGGTCGATTCGCAAGGAATTTGGCCAGACCATCATGATCAACGCGGCGCACGCTTCCGATTCGGTGGAGAACGCCCAGCGGGAGATGGGCATCGTGCGCGTCGACGAGAACAATTTCAAACCAACCATTGAAAACTTCTATGAGCACAAATAAATTTGCGCCCCCGGAGTTTTCCGAAACCAGAACAAACCACATGGAAATTTCCTCACGCGCAGCGCAACTAACCCCCTCGCTCACCCTGTCGATCGACAGCAAAGCCAAGGCGATGAAAGCCGAGGGGCTGGACGTCTGCGGATTCGGAGCGGGCGAACCCGATTTCGATACGCCCGAGCATATCAAGACCGCTTGTATCGAAGCGTTGAATGCCGGTTTTACGAAATACACGCCGAGTTCCGGCATTCCCGAACTGCGCCAGGCCATTGCCGAAAAGCTGGCTGCCGACAATGGATTGAGCTATCGCGCCGGTCAGATCGTGGTCAGCAATGGCGCCAAGCACGCCTGTTACAATGCCATCCTAGCCACCTGCCAGCCGGGCGACGAAGTGCTGATTCCTTCTCCCTATTGGGTCAGCTACCCCGACATGGTCCGGCTGGCCGGCGCCGATCCGGTGATCGTTCCCACCATGGAACGGAATGGCTGGAAGATGAGCGCGGAAGATTTCGAAAACGCCATGACGCCGCGCACTAAGATGTTGATTCTGAACAGCCCGTGCAATCCCACGGGATCCGTCTACACGCGCGAGGAGATGGAAAAGATCGTGGAAGTGGCCGCGGAAGAGGACATCTACATTTTGTCGGATGAGATCTACGAGAAGCTGGTCTATGACGACGTGAAGCACGTCAGCATCGGCTCGCTCTCGAAGGAGGCCTACGATCTCACCATCACAGTGAACGGGTTCAGTAAATCCTATGCCATGACCGGCTGGCGTCTGGGTTATCTGGCAGCGCCGGAAGCGGTGGCCAAGGCGGTGGATTCCATTCAGAGCCACAGCACGTCGCATCCCGCCTCTTTTGTGCAGCGCGCCGGGTTGGCCGCCTTGAAAGGCGATCAGCAACCGTTGGCCGATATGCGCGAGGAGTTCGATATGCGCCGGAACTACATGTTTGACCGGATCACCAAGATTCCGAACATCACCGCGGTCAAACCGTTGGGCGCGTTTTACGTCCTGGTGAACATCAGCCAGCTCGGGTTGACCTCGCAGAATTTTTCCGACCGGCTGCTGAGCAAGGCCAACGTGGCCGTGGTTCCGGGAGCCGCCTTCGGTGACGATCGCACGGTGCGTCTGAGCTACGCCACCAGCATCGACATCATTAAGAAGGGTCTCGATCGGTTCCAGGATTTCTGCCGCACGCTGTAACAATTGCGGATTGCTGATTTCGGATTGCGGAATACAAGAGCAATTCGATAGCTTGAGCGGATCAGCGCAAACCTTTGCGCACTCCGCATTCCATCATCCGTAATGTCCGTTGGTTATCTCGCGCTCGTTCTGCACGCGCACCTGCCTTTTGTTCGTCATCCCGAGCACGAGCAGTTTCTCGAGGAAAATTGGCTGTTTGAAGCCATCACCGAAACCTACATCCCCCTGTTGCGCATGATGCAGCGGCTGGTGGACGACGGCGTCCCGTTCCGGCTGACCATGTCGCTGACGCCGACGCTGTGCGCCATGCTGCGCGATGATCTTCTGCGCGCGCGTTACGTGCGCCATCTCGATCTCCTGATCGATCTGAGCGAGCGCGAAATGGAGCGGAATCGCTCCCATCCCAAACTGGGCGGTCTTTCGTGCTTTTACCGGGACTTGTTTTCCGAGAGCCGCCGTTGGTTTGTCGAGGAATGGAAGAGCGATCTTCTCTCGGTGTTCGCCGGCTTGAGCCAAACAGGGAGCCTTGAGCTGATCGGCTGCGCGGCCACCCATGCGGTGTTGCCGATCATTTTTCAGCAGTCGCCGGCCGCGGCGCGCGCCCAGGTGTTGATTGGCCGTGATGAATTCGCGGACGTCTTTGGGCGGGTTCCCTTCGGCTTCTGGCTGCCCGAGTGTGCTTACACGCCGGGGCTCGACTCCATTCTGCAGGAAGCCAATGCGCGTTGGTTCGTTCTCGATGCGCATGGCGTGATGTTCGGCAATCCGCGTCCGCAACGCGCGGTCTACTCCCCCTATTACACACCCGCCGGGCCCGCCGCCCTCGCGCGGGACCGCGATTCCAGCCGGCAGGTCTGGAGCGCGCACGAAGGATATCCGGGAGACCCGGCCTATCGGGAGTTTTATCGCGATGTTGGCTTTGATCTGCCGCTGGATTCATTGGGCGCGCTGGCCCGGGGCAGCCGGCAATTCTCCGGAGTGAAATATTATCGAGTCACCGGCGGAACCGGGGAGAAGGACTTCTACGATCCGGCCGCGGCGGAGAAGGCTGCGGCCATGCACGCCGATCATTTTCTGAAGGAACGTGAGCGCCAGGTTCGCCAGCTCGGGGCCGCGTCTTTCGAGCCGCTGATCGTGGCTCCTTTTGACGCTGAATTGTTTGGACACTGGTGGTTTGA
>DASXIK010000105.1:0-6956 GCA_036498025.1 Chthoniobacterales bacterium | reverse complement strand
TGGCTGGCGCTGCTTGATTATGTCCAGGGATCGGGGCGGGCCGTCACCTCCGCGGCGGCCCACCGTCAATGGGTGGTGCCGCTGGCCGCCATGCCCGGATTTATTCTTCCCTGTTGGACAGTGAGCTGGACGGAGTTTTCCACGCTCTACGTGCCGCACGGCGCCACCGAGTTGGCCGGCGGCCTGGTTCCACCGGTCGCTATTCTGGCCGGGCTCATCCGGGAAGGCCGTGTGTTCGTTAGGCGGATCCGTTGGGATCTGTTCCTGCTCGTGGCGCTCCTCCTGGTCTCGATGCTGCCGAGCGCCGGAGTTTTCCGGTGGAGTTTTCGCTGGCTGCCTTTGATTCATCTGATCATGGCCTTATGCGCAGCGGGGGCGTTGCTGCCCGAGGCGGCGACAGAAAGGAGGGCGATTTTTGCCCGTTCCAGTGGCTTCATCGGACTCCTGCTGGTGGCCGGCTGCGTCGTGGCCATGCAGTTCTTCCATATGGGCGGACAGAACGCGTTCCCGTTTGCCTGGATCTTGTTAGGCCTTGCCGGGGTTTGGGCCGCCACGGATTTCTGGCCGCGGAAGTTTCCGGGGCGCGGCTGGTTGCCCGCAGCCATGGTCTTCGCCGTTTTGCTCGCGACCTATCTGTGCATTCCCACAAACAGCGCGGTCCCGAAATTCAATTTTCCGCAGGAACTGACGAAGCCGGCTCCGCTGGATCCGCAACGTCTTTACCTGGCGGTTTATTCTCCGGCCGAATATGTGTACCGGCGAAAGTATAACGATGGGCCGGTCGGGCAGGTTGCGCGGCCCGGCAGCACGCCGATGTGGGCGGCGCTTCGTTTCATCAATGGTTACAGTCCGATTCTGCCGGCAGGCGTGGCGCGGGAGTTCAGCTTAGCCATTCATGGGGAAATGGATGCAGGCGTGGGAGATTATCTCGTGCGCAGCCAGGCCGGGCGCGCCGGCATTTTGGAGCAACTGGGCGTGGATGGCCTCGTGATCCCGCCGGAGATCGGGGTCGAGCCGCCCTCCGCGGAATGGGAACTTGTTTTCGCGAACGCGGAGGGCCGCGTGTTTCACCACCGCGGCCCGCCCCTCCCGACGGTGCGTTCGGTCAACTGGATCGATTCGTTACCGGATGAGGAATTCGCCACGACGGAGGTGTCGGGGATCGACGATTCCCGAAACAGTGTGCAGGCCGAAGTGAAGGTGCCGTCTGATGGGCGGCCCGCGTTGCTCACGTTTTCCCGGACCTATTTTCGAGGCTATGAGGCGCGAGTCGGCGAAACCAAACTGGTGACGGCCTCGTATCGGGGATTGCTTCCGACGGTCGAAATTCCGGCAGGCACGCGCGGCCGGGTGATCCTGCGATACCGGCCCTGGTGGCTCGTCGCCGGTGGCGCAATCGCGTTTCTCTCCCTGATTATTTTGCTGTCGGCCACGATCGCCGCGGCCTTAAGAGCAGGGAAGCTCAGGCCTCCAGGGTGAAAATTTCCACGGGCTCATCGACGCCTTTGACTTCCTGAGGTGGCAGTGCGCGCAATCCCGATGGACGTTGCAGGGCGTCGCGCGTGGCCTTGCTGAGCAGGAGGGAAGTGCCGACCACTTTGTTCAACGCTTCGATGCGCGAGGCCACGTTGACGGTGTTGCCGATGACGGTGAATTCCATCCGGTCGGGCGAGCCGATGCTGCCGACAATGGCCGGCCCGGTGTTGATGCCAATGCCAATCCCGAGCGGATCTTCGCCGCGTTGGACGCGCTCCAGATTCAATCGCTCCAGCTTCCGCTCCATGGAATGGCCGGCGGCGAGCGCCTTGTCGGCATGGCTCTGCGCGGCGCTGCCGACTCCGAAGAGGGCCATGAAACCGTCGCCGAGAAATTTATTAATCATGCCGCCGTATTCGCCTTCCACCACCTCCACCATGGCGCGCAGAAATTCATTCAATAATGCGACTGCCTGATCAGGCGGAAGATGAGCCGAGCGCGCAGTAAAGGAGCGGATATCGACAAACATCACGGTGATGATCTGTTCCGTACCTCCGAGGCCGGGGTCGCGCGCCAGGATCTCCTCGGCCGCTTTCCGTCCGACGTGCAGGCCGAAGCTTCGGCGAATTCTTTCCTTCTCGCGCAACCCACTGACCATGCGGTTGAATTCGCTGATGAGCGCGCCGAATTCGTCAGCCCGGCGCAAGGGGACGTGGACGTCGAGATTACCCTCGGTGATCTCCTGCGCGGCCGCGCGCAACTGGTCGACCGGTTGGACGATGGAACGGCCGATGAGGAGCGCGGAACAAAGACCGAAAGCAATGCCAACCGTTCCGACGAAAAGGCCAAACCATTGCGGGTTCGATCCCGGCGAGGGGGGCGCAAAATTCAGGAGAATGAGAGAACCGATCGGACAGATGCCCGCGGAGATGGCCCACATTAATCCGCGGGTGCGCAAGGAGATGGGACGAATCCCTTTGAGCCGGTCGGCGCGCACGTTGGCGAAGAAGACAGGGAACAATCCCCAGTGGCTGGCCAGTTCGATCAGAAAAAATCCCTGGCTAATGGCGATGAATCCGGAAACGGCGAACGAAAGAGGAAGATGCCAGAACAATTGCGCGCCCAACGGCTGGCCGGTCTGGGCAAAGGAAATCAGAAACACCGGAATGCAACAGAGCCAGCCGACGGAGGAGATGGCGGCCCCGTACCAGGGAAGATTAACGAGGCGCCGCCGCACTGGATCGAGCTCTTCCGCCGGGACCGGTTCCCCGCGAAGCAGCCGGTGAAAGGTCGATCGCAGGGAGTAGATCAAACGTAACCAGACGGCGAGAGCGATTGGATAGGCAACGACATTCCAGATGATGATCGTGGCGATGAAGCGGTTGCGCAGGCCTGCCGCACGCAGCAGCGGGTCGATGATGACCATGTTATACCAGATGTTAAAAACGCTCCCGAGAAGATGCGGAATCAACGGCGAGAGCGCCGTTACCATGAGCGGATAACGAACCGGACGCGGGCTGTGTTTCAACGAAGCGTCCATGGTTGGAAATAATCCATGAGGATCAGGCGACCGGGCAAACGCTCATTTTCATGGGTCCGCACGACTTCCGGGAAGTTGGTCAGTTTTCCAAAAACGAATCCATGGCTGAACGGTTGAAAGAAATCGTCTTGGTGACTGGCTAGAACATAGCGTGGATGCAATGGCCGTACCGTTGCCGGGAAACGCTGCCGGCTATCGGACAGAGCTACGCCCAGAATGGCGAGATCAACCTTGCCGACGGCCGGGTCCGGTGGTGCGCCGGGCAGACCGCCCGCGTCGAGGTAGATTCTTTTCCCGGCGGCTTCAATGACGAAGGCAAGAGGTTCGCCCGTCACCCAGTCGGAAGGTTTCACCGGTGCCTTGACGGGTGCCCTGGCCTTGCCGGGAAAGGGCACGGATCCGAACAGTCGATCGTGTTGCGCGGCGAAAACGCGAATCGTCCATGGGCCGATCCGCTTGACTGAGCCCGGTTGCACGGTCACACAACGTCGCGGCGGCGTGCCGAGCGATTGCGCGAGAGCCACGGCAGTCGGGCCGGAGCAAAGTCGCGCGCCCGTCCTGCGCAGAAGCTCGGGCACATCCAGCAGATGATCGAAATGCGCGTGGGTTACCAGAATCGCGTCGGCGCGTGCCTGGAGATGCTTGAATCCTTCTTCGATGCGTTCCGGGGAGGGCGTGATCGATTGGTCAAATATCGCCGCCCCCAAACCCACTCTGCTAAAATATGGATCGGCCAGCAAAGCGTGGCCGGCCGTTTCAAATTGGTAACCGTTCACGCCGAGATAGGTGATGCGAATGCCCCCGCGCGACGTCCCTCTTGCTGTCTCTCCGCCGCTGACCACGAAGCCGGGATATTTTTCCAGCCCGCCCGAGGCCACGCCGGCCAGGAACAGAAAGAGCAGAGTGCAAAAGGCGCCTTTCATTGAAATTCACCACGGGCTTGTCCCAAGCCCATCCTCAAATTCGATGCTGGGGGGCGCGGCGGCCGCTAATAAACGTCGCGCTTGTAACGCTTGTCCTTCTTCAGCTTTTCAACGTATTCGTTAGCCTGATCGACGTTCTTGCCGCCCTGGTCCTGCACGATCTTGCGCAGAGCCGCGTCCACGTCCTTGGCCATGCGGCGGGCATCGCCGCAAACGTAGAAATGAGCGCCTTCGTGCTCCAGCCATTGCCAGAGATCCGCCTCGTGCTCCAGCATCTTATGTTGCACGTACGATTTGTCGGCTTGATCGCGCGACCAGGCGCAGTCGAAGCGTGTGAGAATGCCCTCGGCCATGAGTTGTTCCCACTCCTCCTTGTAAAAGAAATTGGTCTTCTCATGCTGCGATCCGAAGAACAGCCAGTTTTTTCCGGTGGCCCCGACGGCTTTGCGTTCCTGCAAATAAGCGCGAAACGGCGCGATGCCGGTGCCGGGACCGACCATGATGATGGGAGTGTTTCCATCCTCGGGCAGGCGAAACTTGGAGGCGCTGGGGAAGACCGGAATGGCCACGTGATCGGCGCGTTCCGCCAGAAAAGTGGAGCAGACACCTTTGCGTTGCCGGCCGTGGCTCTCGTATTTCACAACGTCGAGGGTGAGATGCACGCGGTCGGGATAGGCTTTCAGGCTTGAGGCAATCGAATAGAGCCGCGGCTGCAACTTGGAAAGCAGACCGACGAACTCTTCAGGCGCAAATCGAATGGAGGGATGTTCTACCAGGAAATCGATCACCTCCATGCCCCAGAGATAACGGTCGAGATCCTCCTTGCGGTCGGGGTCGAGCAGTTCCGTGAGCAGGGGGGCGGCGCCCGCGCGCTCGGCAATCGCTTTCAGGAATCGCGGAGTGGTTTGCGTGATGCGGCAATCGCGGGAGAGCGCCTCGCGCAGGGTGGCGGGCCCTTTCGGACCGGTCACCGCCTCACCTCCCCCGAGGTTGAGCGCCTTGAGAATGGCGTCAACCAGCTCCGGATCGTTCGTCGGCCAGACGGCCAGCGAATCGCCCACTTCGTAGCTCAAGCCCCAGTTGGTGAGATCCAACTCCAGATGGCGCGTGTCCTTTTTCGATCCTTCGCCGCAAAGGCTGCGGTTGACCACGAGTTTCCCGGGAAAAGGATTGGCCCGCGAGTAGGGCGAAGCGGAGACGGGAGATTTGGGTGGAGCAGTGTCGGTGGGCATGCGGGGAACCTTAAACGCGTTGTCGCTACCCGGAAAGTATTGGCGTTCACAAATTTCATTTTTCCGGTAAGCCGCCGCTCATTGCCCGAGAATCTGGATTCGCGCCGAAGGCATGTTGCGCCGGCCACGCCTCCATTTAGAATCTCGGGCGCGTGCCCGACGGGACGCGCTCGAGCATGTCTTCTCATTCGACGCCTCCGGAAGGCCAGCCGTCAATCGGCGCGCAGGCTTTCACGCACGATCCTTATGCGGCTTTTCGCTCCCGGGCCTACAGCTTCTTCGCCGCGGGCAATCTTCTTTCCATCATCGGCCGGCAAATGCTGGCCGTGGCCGTTGAATGGGAGATCTATGCGCGCACCCATTCAGCCACGGCGTTGGGGCTGGTCGGCCTGGTCATCGCCATTCCCGTGGTCGGATTTTCTCTGCCGGCGGGCCATCTGGCCGACCGATTCAGTCGCCGGAAAATCATTCTTTTCACCCAGGTCTGCAGCGGACTGGCCTCGGTCGCGCTGGCTCTGATTTCATGGAAACATCTGGTCATTCCGCCAGTCGCCGGGATTCGCGCGGCTAACCAGGCACTCAACGGCATTGCCACGGTTTTCGAGCGCCATCATCCGGCCTTTCACTTTGATGATCCCTCCGTTCCCCTGATTTATCTCTTGCTGCTGGTGGCCGGCATTTCGCGGTCCTTCGGCTGGGCGGCGCGCGCGTCCTTCTTCCCGAATTTGGTTCCGCGGAACGCCTTTTCCAACGCGGTGACCTGGAACAACAGTTTTTTGCAAGTGGGCTCGGTCGCCGGCCCGGCCATCGGTGGTTTGCTGGTGGCGCACGTGGGTTTTCCCTGTGTTTACCTGATCGACGCCGTCTGTGCGTTTGCCTTCTTTGCGCTGGTGCTGCCGATCAGTCCGCGGCCTCAATCCCGCGGGCTGCGGGCGGAATCGAATCCCTGGCGCAGTCTCGTGGCCGGAATGCGCTTCGTTTTCAGCAAGCACGTGATCCTGGCCACCATCACGCTCGATCTCTTTGCGGTGTTGTTAGGCGGAGCGACCGCCTTGTTGCCCATTTTTGCCGATCAAATTCTTCATTGCGGGCCGATCGGCCTCGGCTGGCTCCGGGCCGCTCCCGCGGTGGGAGCATTTGCCACGGCGCTGACGGTGGCCCATCTCCCGCCCATGCGCCACGCCGGGCGGACCCTGCTCTGGTGTGTCAGCGGGTTCGGCCTGTCCACCATTGCCTTTGGTCTTTCTACGGCGTTCTGGCTCTCGTTAGGCATGCTTTTCCTGGTCGGGGCCTTCGACAGCGTCAGTGTCATCATCCGCGGATCCATCGTGCAGCTGGTCACGCCCGACGAGATGCGTGGCCGGGTTTCGGCGGTGAATAATGTCTTCATCGGCACCTCCAACGAATTCGGGGCGCTGGAGTCCGGGCTGACGGCGGCGCTGTTCGGCCCGGTGCTGTCGGTTGTGGGGGGCGGCATCGGCACGATTCTTGTGGTTCTGGCGGTGGCTGGTTTCTGGCCGGAGGCCCGCAAAATCGGCACTCTCGACCACAGTTTGAATTGATCTCCTGGTAGGTGTGCAGCAATTCATCCGCAGATTTGCGCAGATTACACATGGAGGGCGCCGCGCCGTCGGCGCCTTGGAGGTAAGAATGGGATACGACGACGCGTGTCCCTCCAGCCAAAGAATTGCTCAAAACGCCCCGTGGAGCGAGAGCATCCCATAGGGGGCGCTGCCGTCTTCGTGGAAGCGAATGTCGGCCCGGTAGTAATCAAAATTCCGATAG
>DASXIK010000104.1:0-2492 GCA_036498025.1 Chthoniobacterales bacterium | reverse complement strand
TTCCGGTGACATGTACTGCCCCGTGCCTAACACTAACCCAGGTCGCGTTTCCAGCACCGCCGTTGTTCCGACCTCATAATGGTCCGATGCCGGCCTTTGCTCGGTCAATTTGGCAATTCCGAAATCGAGCACCTTCACGTATCCGTCCGGTCGCAGCATGATGTTCTCCGGTTTGATGTCGCGGTGCACCACGCCGGCCTCGTGCGCAGCAGCCAGCGCCGAGGCCACTTGCAGGGCAATTTCCAGGGCCGCAGGCGGATTCATCCTCCCGCGCGCGATCGACGCCCGCAGGGTGATGCCTTCGATGAACTCCGTCGCGATGAATTGCCGGTCTCCTTCCGCGCCGATCTCGTAAACGGTTAGAATGTTTGGATGATTTAAGGCCGAGGCGCTCCGTGCCTCATTCTTGAACCGGCTTAACTGCGTCTCGTCCGCCGTCAGGCTATCCGGGAGAATTTTGAGCGCGGCTTTGCGCCCGAGTCGTTCGTCCCGCGCGAGGTAAACCTCGCCCATTCCGCCGACGCCGATGAGTGACTCGATCCGGTAATGAGCAATAAATTTTCCGACCAATGCGCCGGTCCTGTCGTTAGTTACAAGCTCGGGAGCAACTTCGAAGGCCGGTACTTCAATAAAATTCGCCGTCCGCTCATAAGAGGTAAGCAAAGACCCCACTTCGCGGCGCAAGCCTTCGTCACCCTGGCAAGCCTTATCAAGAAACGCGGCCCGCTCTTCGGGCGCGCGTTCCACGGCTGACTGGAAAAGATCGTTGACCTGTTTCCAGCGCTCCGCCTTCATCAGCTTTCTTCCTCGCTCAGAGCCCGGTAAAGCCAGGCCTTGGCCATGGTCCACTCGCGCTCCACCGTCCGCTGAGACAGTTTCAGGAATTCAGCCGTCTCTGTAACCGACAGACCACCGAAGTAGCGCAATTCAACAATCTGACTTTTCCGCGCGTCCTGCACGGCCAGACTGGCCAGCGCTTCATCGAGGGCGAGCAATTCCTCCGATCGCGTCTCCGTTACTAACGCCGCTTCATCCAGGGTTACTTTCAGCGCGCCGGCGCCACGCTTGAGTGAGTGGCGCTCACGCGCATGGTCAACCATAATGCGCCGCATCAACTGCGCGGCCGCTGCGATAAAGTGGCTCCGGCCTTGCCAGACCGGCTTCGTATTATCGACCAGCCGCAGGTAGGCTTCGTTGAGAATGGCGGTGGTTTGCAGCGTATGACCTGCGCGCTCCCGGCTCATGTAATGGTGGGCCAGCCGGTGTAATTCGGGTTGCATGAGCGGGAACAATTTCTCCAGCGCTCGCTCGTCTCCGCCACTCCAGTCGCCGAGCAATTGGGTGACCTCTTGTCGCGTGGATGGAGGCGTCGTCATAGAGGCTGCTCGACGCCGCCAAGCCTAACACGATCGAGGGATTTTTACAGCACCGCCGCAGGCGATAAAAAAAACGGCGTTGCCGTGGCGGGTTTCGGGCGGCCTTTCCGCTTTAGCCCATTGAACCGGCACAACCAACAGAAGCCGGAAGAGACCAAAACAGAAAGCAAACCTCAAACAAGAAAGACAAATGAAAACCAAACAATCAGTAACCAACTCAATCATGGCCGCCATGGGCCTGCTCTCGACGCTACTCCCCGTTAGCCAGAGTGCATACGCACAGGGCGACACTGGCAAGGACTTTGTTCCGCCAGTTGTTTTCCAAGCGGCCGGAGCAAACGCAGACTCGATCCTGGGCGCGGTCAACGCATTTCGCGCTGCTCTGGGAGGGGTCAACAACCTCAATAACCCAGGGCCGATCATGACCGGTCGCCGGGAAATCAACTGGGATGGTGGCAACCCTGCCATTGTTGCCACGACCCCGCCGGTCAACCCGTTCGACGTGTTTCTGAATACGCGCGGCAGCCGGTTCACTACTCCGGCCACCGGTCCGAACACCGGCCTCTCGCAGGCCACCCCGGCGGGCTTGGCCGTGCTCTTCAATAATCCGACCTACGTCAATATCTTCACCACCTTCAGCCCATCGCGGCTATTCACCCCGGTGGGGAGCAATATAACGGACGGGTTTTTCTTCGTGCCCGGCACCGCTGGGGCGACCGCGGCGGCAGTGCGCGGCTTCGGCGCGGTCTTCACCGACGTCGACCAGCCCGACGGCAGCGGGCCTGGCAAGAAGCTCGATCGCAAGGCCAGTACCCTGATCGAATTCTTCGACCGCAATGGAAAGCTCTTATCAAGTAGTACCATTGCGCCTTCGGCGGGCGATGCCAGCCTGTCTTTCTTCGGCGCGCTGTTTAGCGACGCGCGCATCGCACAGGTCCGGATCATCACCGACAATGCCCCGGGCCCGAACGACGATGCCAAACACGACATCGTCATGATGGATGACTTCATCTACGGCGAGCCCCAGGCCCTTCACTAAGAGAAGGTGAGATTTCACGGTAGATGCCCTATGGAAGCGCCGCCCAATCTGAACGCAACGGCCCAAACCATAGAATC
>DASXIK010000103.1:0-14135 GCA_036498025.1 Chthoniobacterales bacterium | reverse complement strand
TGCGCCACGCCTCCCGTTCCCAGTCTTGCAACGGCAGGACGTCATCATAAAAACCGGGCACGACGATGTGCCCGTCGGTGTCGTGCAGGGTGGCCAGCAGCCGGGCCAGGGCCGTGGCTGGATTCGCCACTGCGCCGCCGTAAATCCCGGAATGCAAATCGATGCTGGGGCCGGTCACCTTCAACTCCAGAGCGGTGACCCCGCGCAATCCATAGCTCATGGTCGGGATGCCCGGCGCAATCATTCCCGTATCGGACACGAGCACGATGTCGCACTTGAGGGCCGCCAGGTTTTGATGGAGGAAATTTCCCAGATTGCCGCTGCCGATTTCTTCCTCGCCTTCAATGACGAAATGGAGATTCACCGGCAGATCGCCGTGCTGCTCGATGGCCTCCTGCACCCCTAGAATGTGAGAGAGAATTTGCCCCTTGTTGTCGGTTGAGCCCCGCGCGTAGACAAAGCCATCCTTCAAAACCGGATCGAAGGGCGGCGACTCCCACAATTCCAGGGGATCGGCCGGCTGCACATCGTAGTGCCCATAGATCATGACCGTGCGACGCCCCGGCTGATGTTTATTCTTCGCCCAGACCACCGGATGTCCCGGCGTCGGCACCAGCGTCGCCTCCAGTCCGATACTCGTTAGTTTGTTGATCAACCAGTGCGCGCATTCTGTGAGCTTCTCCGAATAATCGTCATCCGTAGAAACGCTGGGAAACCGCAGGAAAGAGTAGAATTCTTCAAGGTGTGATGCGCGCATGCCCTGCACTTTAGCGTGAACGCGCGCTTGGCGAAGTCAGTTTTTCTGCGCGCCTCTCTAGCCACGGCGCTCTGCCTGCCGCGCCGAAGCCTTGGCGAAGGCGGGTCGCCGTGATCACGAGGCGACGCCTTGTAGCGAAGACGCGTCGACAGAGCGAGGCGACTAAGGGGAGAGCCACTCCTGGCTGCATTTTCACGAAAATCCGCCCAGATACCAAATCTTGCGTAAAACCAGGCTTTCCCCTCCCCGCCACCCACAAGATTATGTGGTTTTTGACTTGTCCCGCCCGGAGGTGCTCTATTATATGTATCGTCTCTAAGAAGAGGCACCGCCCGGCTACCCTATGCATCTCCAATCCCTCGAACTCTTTGGGTTCAAATCGTTCGCCGACAAAACCATCCTCCAATTTCACGAGGGCATCACCTGCATCGTCGGCCCTAACGGCTGCGGCAAATCCAATGTGCTCGATGCCATGCGCTGGGTCCTGGGCGAGCAATCCGCCAAGTCCCTTCGCGGCAGCGAAATGGCCGATGTCATCTTTAACGGCACCGACTCGCGCAAGCCCCTCGGCTTCGGCGAAGTCTCCCTCACCCTCACGGATTGCGCCACCGAACTGGGGGTAGACTGGCACGAAGTGCGGGTGACCCGCCGCATTTACCGGGATGGCAATTCCGAATACTTCCTGAACAAGACTCCCTGTCGCCTGCGCGATATCCACAGCCTCTTCGCCGATACCGGAGTGGGCCGCAGCGCCTATTCCATGATGGAACAGGGCAAGATCGATTTGATCCTGAGTTCCCGCCCGGAAGATCGCCGCGCAGTTTTTGAAGAAGCCGCCGGCATCACCAAATACAAAACCAAAAAACGCGAGGCCTTGCGCAAACTCGAGGCCACGGAAGCGAATCTGCTGCGCATCAGCGACATCATCAAGGAAGTGAAGCGCCAGATCGGTTCCCTGCAACGTCAGGCCGGCAAGGCCCGGCGGTATCAGGCTTTATTGACCGATCTTCAGGTTCTCGACACCTATCAATCGAGAAAACATCTGGCCACTCTGGAGAATGATCTCTCCGTCTGCCGCGCCGATCTTCAGCAACTCGGCGAAACCGAGCGCGCCACCCGCGAGAAAATCGATGAGCGTGAAAGTTCGCTCGCCCAGGAACGCCAGAGCCTCGACCAAATCGACGCTCAGATCGGAGAAGCCCGGGCCGAAGTCGAACGGCTGCAAAGCGAGATCGGGACTCATCGCAACCGCATTGACTTCAACCGGCAGCGCGCCCATGAACTCACGGAATTAATCGGCCGCTCCAAGGCCGAGATTACCGCCGCCGAAGCCAAACGAGCGCAGCAACGACAGGAAATCGAGGAGCTCAACGCGCTCGTGGAGAAGACCGCCGCCGCCCTCCGCCAGAAGGAGGACGAACTCAAGCGCCTAACCGAAAAGGTGGCCCAGCTGCGCACAGAACGCTCCGCCCGCGAAGAGGAACTGAAGACGTTGCAACTGGCTGCATCCAAGTGCGAAAACCGGATCGCCACCATGGAGGACGATCTTGCCGGGATGTCGGCGCGCCGGGAAGCCACTGCCGATCATTTGAAAAATCTGGATGCCGAAATCGCCGACGCCCAAAAGGCGCGCGCCCAGGCGGAAGCGGCTTTGGCCCATGTGCGGAGTGCCACCGAAGGCGAGCGCAAAAATGTGGATCTTCTCCTGGCCGAGGCCGGAACTGCCGAAAGCGGACTCCCCCACTGCCGGCAAATCCTCGAACAGGCGGAAAACGCCCTAACGATCGTGGAAAGAACCGTGGCTGAAAAAGAGTCGCGCCTCGAGATCCTGAAGCAGCTGAACGAGGAAGGGGAAGGCTTGGCCGAGGGATCGCAGGCGCTGCTCAAAGGCGGTGACGAACTGCGCGAATTTCACTCCGCCGTCGCGGGCTCCCTGGTAGCGCAACTGGAGGTCGAGCCGAAATTTGTCGCCCCCATCGACACCGCGCTTGGGCGCAACCTTCACGCCATCGTTTTGCACGATGGCAAGCTCGCCGCCGACATTCTGGCGCGCCTGAACCGGAAAAAACTGGGCCAGGCCGCCCTCTTTATCCCGGAGTTTTTCGTCTCTTCTCCTCTGCGCGCGCTGCCTTCTCTTCCAGAGCATGCGCTCGGCTGGGCCGTGGACAAAGTGGTCGCGCCCCAGCCGCTCGAGGGGTTCGTCCGCCAATTGCTCCACGGCGTCGTCCTGTTCGCGGAACTGGAACAGGCGTGGGCCTGCAAGAAAGCGCACCCCACTCTGGCCATGGCCACGCTCACCGGCGAATTCATCTCCAGCGAAGGGATCGTTTTCGGCGGCAGCAGCAGCGTGCATAAGGAATCCCTGCTCGAGCGCAAAGGCCGCATCTCGCTGCTCGCAGCCGAACACACGGTGGTCGCAGCCGAGCGGGAGAAATTGCGCCACCAGCGGGACGAAGCCAAGGCCGGCCTGGAGAAAGCCGCCGCGCTCGTGGAGGATCTGCGGGCCAGACACCGCGTTGCCGAGCTGGCTCAATCGGCTGCGGGAACGAAGATCGCCATCCTGGAACGCGAATTGGATATCGCGGCGACGCGCCTGACTGATCTCCGCAACGAGCAGTCGACCCTGGTCCAGCAAATTTCCTCGGCAGACGAACGCATCGCCGCGCTCGAAAAGGAGCTGGGGGCGGCGCGCGAGGCCCTCGCCGAGGACGAAAAACGCCGGCAGGCCGCGGAAAACGTCCGCGCCGACGCCCTGGCCCAGGAGGCCGAGGCGGCTGAGCAACTGAACGAGCTTCGTCTGAACCTCGCCACCGAGCAGCAGCGGCATGATCATCTGGTGGCGCAACGCCAGCCGATGACCGGCCGGGCGGCGGAGCTCGAGGAGACGATCACCGCGCGGCGAGCGGACATTGCCAGTTTTGAAAATCGCCTCATCGCCCAGGCCGATGAGTCCAAGTCGTCGGAAAGCGCCATCACCGAGCAAGAACGCCTGCAGCAGGAACGCAAGGCCGCGCTCGCTGCCCTAACGACCCGGCGCACGGAATTGGCCGCCGGCCTGAGCGCCGTCGAGACCGGCCTGCGCCAAATTCGAGATTCCCTGAACAATTTGCACGAACGCCGGGCCGCCCATCAGGTGCGCGAATCGCAGTTGCAGATGAAGATCGATCACCTGGTTGATCACGTGCAGCATAGGTATCATCTCGATCTGCGAGGCTTTTCTCCAGACGAGACCGCCTTCAGCAAGACGCTGAACGCGCAATTGAAGCGACGCGACAAAGTGGAGGGCGGAGCTCCGGCGACGCCTTCGCACGATGTGCCGGAGAGCACCGACCAGGCCGATATCGACAAGATGATCGCCGACCTTACCCAGCAGCTCGATAACATGGGCCCGGTCAATCTCGACGCCGTCCAGGAATACGACGAACTCGAGCAGCGCCACCAATTCCTGGAGACGCAGAACAACGACCTGACGACCGCGCGCCGCGAGTTGCTCGATGTCATTGCGCGCATCAACGCCACCACCCAGACCCTGTTCGCCCAGACCTTCGCGCAGGTGCGGAGCAACTTCCGCGAGATGTTCGCCGAACTCTTCGGCGGCGGGCGCGCCGATCTTTCTCTGATGGACGAAAGTGATCCGCTCAACTGCGGAATCGAGATCACGGCCAAGCCGCCGGGTAAACAGCTGCAATCCGTCTCCCTTCTTTCCGGCGGCGAACGCACCATGACGGCGGTGGCCCTGCTCTTTGCCATCTACATGGTGCGGCCGAGCCCCTTCTGCGTGCTCGACGAAATGGACGCCGCCCTCGACGAAACAAATATTAATCGCTTCATCCGCGTGCTTGAGCGCTTCGTAGCCCAGAGCCAGTTCATCATCATCACGCATAACAAGCGCACCATCGCCCGGGCCGACGTCATCTACGGCGTGACCATGGAAGAGCGCGGAATCAGCAAGTTGGTGGGAATGAAACTGTCCGAGCGACCGGAGAATTACGCCGAGCCCGCGGCCAACGGGAATGGAAACGGCCACGGCACGCAGCGGCACCTGGCCATGGCGGGAGCCGGCCGCGAGACCGAGTTGTTGAGCACCCGGTAACCCGGGAACGCACATCCTGTTCAAAGTAGGGACGCACCTCCGGGGCGTCCTTGTAGGGGAAGCTGCTAGCTTCCCGGAGGTCTCGAAGAGACGTCCCCACCTGAGCGGAATGGGCCATCGCGCTCGGAGATCGCAACCCGCCGTTCCCCCCTGAAAATACAAAAAAATTTTGCGCGCAATCGGCGGAGATGGGTAGAATTGCCGGATGCTTCAGACGGCGGCGCGCAAGAAAAAGTCCAAAAGCCCAAAAACGGCGCCACCAGAACAGAGCCCGCCACACGAGCGGTACGTGGAGGCCTTCCGCTGGATGCTTCAGACCCGCATCTTCGAGGACAAGCTGGCCAGCATGTATCGCGGAGGCAGGATCAGCGGCGGCGTTTACGTCGGCCGCGGCCAGGAAGCGGTCAGCGTGGCCTGCGGCCTTTTCCTTCAGAAAGGCGATATCCTGGCACCGCTCATCCGGGACCAGGCGGCCCGCTCCGCCTTTGGCGAACCCCTGGTGGATGTCGCGCGCACTTATCTCGGCTCCGGCCAGGGGCCCATGCGCGGACGGGATGGCAACATTCACCGGGGCAGACCGTTGCAGGGCCAGCTAGCCATGATCAGTCATCTCGGGGCCATGATCTCCGTAACCGTGGGCGCCTTGATGGCCAAACGCTGGAAAGGCGAAAAGGACTTTGTCGGCCTAACGACCATCGGGGAGGGCGGCATGCAGACCGGCGCCACCCATGAAGGTTTAAACATTGCCGCAGTCGAGCAGGTGCCACTGGTGGTGGTGGTCACGAACAATCATTTCGCCTATTCCACGGCTAACGAACGCGAATTCGCCTGCGCCGATCTGATGGATCGCGCCAAAGGCTACGGGTTCGAAGGTTACAGCATCGATGGCACTGACCTCGGAACCTGCCTCAAAGTCATCGGGAGCGCCGTGCAGCGAGCCCGCGCCGGGCGGCCGCCGCAATTGGTGGTGGCATCCATTCTGCGCCTCTCCGGACACGGCGAGCACGATGACGCCAGTTACATTCCCGACGACATGCGCGGCGCGCCCTTTGCCCAGGATTGCCTGGCGCACGCGGAAAAATTTATCACAGAACATGAGTTGGCGGACGCGGCCACTCTGCGCCAATGGCGGGACGAATCGGCCGCCCAGGTGGACGAAGCCATTTCCATCGCGCAAAAGGAAGCGCCCCCCGACGCGGGCGAGGAAGATTGGTGCGCCCTCTCCATGCGCCAGTTAACGGACCAGGTCGAATGAGCATCACCTATCTCGAAGCCATTCGCGAAGCCCAGGCGAAACTGTTGCGCGATGATCATCGCGTTTTCATTTACGGCCAGGACGTCGGCGGCGCGTTTGGCGGCGCCTTTAAGGCCACCAAAGGTCTGGCCACGGAATTTCCCGGGCGCGTCTTGAATACTCCCATCAGCGAAGACGCCATGGTCGGCACTGCCATCGGCGCAGCCATGCACGGCATGCGGCCGATCGTGGAAATGCAGTTCGCGGATTTTTCCAGCATCGCCCTGAACCAGATTCTCAACAATGCCGGCACCCATTACTGGCGCACCAATGTTCCCATACCCATCACCGTCCGCCTCCCTTCCGGCGGAACCAAAGGCAGCGGCCCGTTCCATAGCCAGTCGATGGAAGCGCTTTATGCGCACTACCCGGGTCTTGTCGTCATGACGCCGGCTACCGTGGAGGACGCCTACACCATGTTGATCGACGCGGTGGCCATTGACGACCCGGTGGTTTACTGCGAGCACAAGTATCTTTATTATCACCTCAAGGCCGACAAACTTCCCACGGAAGGCTTGCCCGTCGGCCAGGCCCGCATCGCTCGCCCCGGCAGCGATCTGACCATCGTGACCTACAGCGCAATGGTGCACGAAGCGCTCTCCGTGGCTGATGAACTGGCCGGCGAAGGATTTGAAATCGAGGTCGTCGATCTTCGTTCGGTCAAGCCGCTCGATACCGACACCGTGCTGGCGTCGGTCGCGCGCACCGGCCGTCTGCTCTGCGTCGGTGAATCGTTTCCCTGGGGCGGTGCCACCGCCGAAGTCATCGCCCGCGTGGCCACGGAAGGTTTTCATCTGCTCGACGCCGCGCCCCAACGAGTCAACGCCAAAGACACACCCATTCCCTATCATCCCAATCTTTGGAGCGCGCATCGCCCCAATGCCAAAGTGATCGCTGCCAAAGCGCGCAAACTTCTTCGCGAATAATTTTTATGCCTCAAGTCCCGATCATCATGCCTCAGCTCGGCGAATCGATCGCCGAAGCCACGATTGTCGAAATCAAAGTCAAGCCGGGCGACGACGTGGCCGCCGACCAGGAAATTATCGAGGTGGAAACGAACAAGGCGGTCATGGGCGTCACCACGCCCTGCAAAGGAAAAATCGCCAACGTTACCGCCCAGGTAAAGGAAACATATCCTATCGGGGCAGTGTTGGGTTACGTGGAGGCGAGCGAAGCGGACGCCGCCCGATTCCAAGAGACGTCGCCAGCGCCTCCGCAAGGAGATATCGGGGAAGAGATTCCGGTACGCGCTGACGAGGAAGTGCCTTCCGCCAGACCGCACTTCGCCATCGACGGAAACGGCATTAAGACCCGGGCGATGCCGGCGGCAGGGGCAACTCGTGACGGCCTGCCCGTTCCAGCGGCAGCCAGGGGCGCGGGATTTTTGTCGCCCCGAATTCGCGCCCGCATGGCCGAGCTGCAACTGACCGCGGCAGATCTTGCCGGAATCATGGGCACCGGTGCGGCCAATCGCGTGACCGTAAAGGATCTCGAGCACTTCCTGCAAACGATTGAAGGCCAGAAGACGAGCGAAGCTTCCGCGATTCGCGCGGGCGTGGCCGACGCCATGCGCCGCAGCTGGAGTCGTCCTCTCGCCACCATTGGCTCGTCCGTGAAACTGGATGCCTTGCTGCGTGATCGTCAGACGCGCGACCCGAAACCGGGGCCAGCCCTGTATGCGTTGCGCGCGCTCGCCATGGCTCTGGCGGCGAATCCGTCCGCGGCCGCGCGATTGATCGGCGACCGCGTCGTCCAGTCTGAGTCGATCGACATCGGCCTGGCCGTGGAAGCGGCCGACGGCATCATCGTTCCGGTCATCCGATCAGCCGACAAGCTTTCGTTAGGCGATCTGGCCGTCAAGTACAACGAGTTGGTCGAACTCGCGCGGAACCGCCGGGTTTCGCCCGATATGCAGGCGGGCGGGATCGCCGCCGTTTCCAATTTTGGAACCTTCGGCGTGGAATGGGGCACGCCCATTCCGTTGCCCGACCAGACTTTGCTGCTCGGTTTGGGAGCGGGCCGGAAAGTCCCGGCGTGGGACGAAGCGCAGAACCAGTTCGTCCCGGTAACGGAAGCGCAAGTCAGCCTCAGTTTCGATCATCGCAGCCTCGATGGCGGCGGCGGCGGCCGTTTGCTCAAGCACGTGATCGAATTGCTGGAAGACCCCGCGAAACTGTAACAACGCCGCGGCGACGGCGACGCAGGGCGCTTGGGCGGAAGGTTGCAGTTCAGCCGTTGGGACTTAGCTTAATCGTGCGATGAATTCGACGACCGCCATTGAGCCCGCGATCACCATGCGGGAATTGCTGGAGCAATTCCCTGGGGCGCAGCGTGCCCTCTTTCGCCGGTATCACATTGGCGGGTGCAGCAGCTGCGGATTTGCCCCTGAGGAAACCCTAACCGGGGTTTGCGCGCGCAACGAAAATCTCAGCACCACAGAGGTCATCGAGCACATCATCGAAAGCGACGCCGCCGACAAGGCCATGCAGATTGAGCCGCGCGAACTGGCCGAGCGCATGGCGCGCGGTGAACCGGTTCAGCTCCTCGATGTGCGCACGCGCGAGGAATTCGAGGCGGTTCAAATCGAGCAGGCGCATTTCTTTACCCAGGAGTTGATGCAGGAAGCCATGAGCACCTGGTCACGTGATGATCTCCTCGTCATTTACGATCACGAGGGCACCCGCAGCCTTGATGCCGCCGCCTATTTTCAAGGTCACGGCTTTGGTAATGTAAAAAGTCTACGCGGAGGAATCGACGCCTGGAGCGCCGAAGTCGATCCGAAGTTGCCGCGCTATCAAGTGGAGCCGGCATGAGCGTAAATCTAGACCGCGTTGACCGCAGAATAGCTAGAGGTCCCTCGACTTCGCTCGGGATGACAGGCTTTGTTAGCGTACTTCATTTGTCATTCCGAGCGAAGTCGAGTAACCTCTAGCCACTAAGAAGTTGGCCACGATATGAGCGACGATCTGGAAGCGAAAATCGAGGAAGCCATCAGGAATCCTCAAAACGTTGGCGAAATGAAGGATGCCGATGCGGTGGGCACGGTCGGCAGCGCGGACTGCGGCGACATGCTGCGCATGTGGATCAAATTTAAAGAGGAAAACGGCCGCAAGGTGATCGACCGCGCGACCTTTCAATCGTTTGGCTGCCAGACGGCCATCGCAGTGGCCAGCGTGGCCACGCAGTTGCTCGCGGGCAAGACGGTGGCAGAAGCCAAAGCGATGTCGGGAGAGGAACTCTCCGCGCCGCTGGGAGCTTTGCCGCCGGTCAAAATCCATTGCGCACAACTGGTGGAAGGCGCTTTACGCTCGGCGCTGGGCGACGCTTCTGCGAAGCCGCATCAACCCGTCGCATCCTCCCCTACCCTGATCGAACAATTTGCCGGTCAGAAGGAGCCCGGCAAGAAATTGAAGATTGTTATGGAGAAAAAGTAAGACGCTTATGCAAAAGAACACTGAATTCATTTTGAAACGCGATTGTGAGGCGATCCTCATTCCGAGCGGCACGAAAGTGACCATTCCATCGGGCACGCCGGGCGTTGTCACTCAGGCTCTCGGAGGCAGTTACACCGTGGCCACGAATCTCGGACTGGCGCGAGTGGAAGAAAAAGACTTCGACGCGCTGGGCCTGGAAAAGGCCGCCGCCGCGAGCACGCCCCAGCCGTCCGGAGAAACCAATGGCGAGGTTTCGGAAGCGGCCGTGTGGAGTCAGCTCAAGCAATGCTACGACCCCGAAATCCCAGTGAACATCGTCGATCTCGGCCTGGTTTATGATTGCCGGCTGCTGAAGAAAGAGGATGGCGGCACCAAGGTGGAAGTGAAAATGACCCTGACCGCACCCGGTTGCGGCATGGGCCCGGCCATCGCAAACGATGCCCAGAGCAAAATTCTCTCCATCGACGGGATCGACGAAGCCGATGTGCAACTCGTTTGGGACCCGCCCTGGAACCAGAACATGATCAGCGAAGCCGGGCGCATGAAGCTCGGCATGGTTTGAATTAAAAAGATTCGGAGGCTGGCGTTGACAGTTCCGAACCTGATCTTATACTCGTGACCCCGCGCCGGCTTTGGATTCCTGCGCGTAGCGGATTTAATCCCATGCCTTCTACAGAAATCGTTCTTACTGAGAATGTTCCCGGCCTTGGCGCCGAGGCCTACATCGTCAAGGTCCGCCGTGGTTACGCGCGCAATTTCCTGCTGCCTGAGGGCAAAGCACACGAAGTGACGCCGGCCAGCATGCGCCAGCTGGAAAACTTAAAGAAGAAGCGAGCCGAGCGCGAGGCGCGCGAACTGAACGAGGCCGAGGAATTGAGCCGTCGCCTTGGTAAAATGCACGTTACTTTCACGCTCGAAACGGGCGAGACCGGCAAGGCTTTTGGTTCCATCACGGCCCAGGACATCGTCACCCGAATCAAGAATGAGATCGGCGTGGAAATCGACCGGCACAAGATCGTGCTCGAGCACCACATCAAGACCACGGGCGAACATGAAGTGGCCATCAAGTTGCATCATGACGTGCCCACCAAATTCATTTTCCAGGTAAAATCAACCGAGCACCCCAAGGCGGAAGCCGCCGCGGAGACCGCTGAGCCTGAGAAAAAACACCGCCCATTCTTCAAACGGAAAAGAGAATCGTAAAAAATGCCGTCTTCTCAAGGCTCTGCGCCTGAGAAGCCTCGCAAGACAGCGGCAAACGGCGCTGGCCGAGGCTCGGCCGCCCAGGCAGGGGAAAGAGTTTTTCCGAGGTCATCCCCAGCTTCTTCGCAGGATATTCACCGCACCCCACCGCATAGCTCCGAAGCGGAGCAGGGCGTGCTCGGCTCCATGCTCATCTCCCCGCGCGACGTCATCGCGGAGTGCGTGGAGAAGATTAACGAAGCGTATTTCTACGTCCCGGCGCATCAGACCATCTATCTGACCATGGTCGATTTGTGGAACGCGGGACAGGCCATCGACCTGATCACGTTCACCCAAATCCTGCGCGACCGGAATCTGCTCGAGGCCATCGGGGGTGCTTCCTTCATCACGAGTCTTTACACATTCGTGCCCACCGCGGCCAATGTGAACTACTACCTCGACATCGTGCGGGACAAATATGTGCTGCGGCAAATCATCGCCGCCGCCACCGAGGGCGTCCGCCGCGCCTACGAAGAGCAGGACGAGGTCAACATCCTCCTCGACGAGGTGGAACAAAAAATCTTCGCCGTGGGAGAAACGCGCTTCAAGGGAAAGATGCTCTCCATGAAGGACCAGGTGATGGAGGCGATCGAAGCGATTGAAAAACTCTACGAAAGGAAGGGTGGCATCACCGGCATCTCCACCGGATTTGTGGAGCTCGACCGCATGACCAGCGGGCTGCACCCGTCGGAAATGATTGTCATCGCGGCCCGGCCGAGCATGGGCAAAACCGCCCTGGCCATGAACATCGCGGAACATGTGGCCATTAACGAGAAAATGGCTGTCGGAGTTTTCAGCCTGGAAATGAGCAGCCAGCAGCTGGTGCAACGGCTGCTTTGCTCGCGCGCCCGGGTGAATCTGCAAAAAGTCCGCGATGGCTTTCTCGGCGAACGGGATTTTCCGAGCCTGACAGCCGCCGCCTCGAAGCTGGCGGAAGCCAAGATTTTCATCGATGACACGGCAGGCCTCAGCATTCTGGAACTGCGAGCCAAGGCGCGCCGGCTGAAGGCGCAGCAGGACGTGCAGCTCCTGATCGTTGACTACCTGCAGCTGCTTCGCTCCACCACCCGCCGCGCCATGGACAATCGGCAGTTGGAAATTTCCGAAATCTCCGCGGGCCTGAAAGGCCTGGCCAAGGAATTAAAACTGCCGGTGATCGTGGTCGCGCAATTGAACCGGCAGCCGGAGGCGCGTACTGGCGGCAAACCGCGCCTGAGCGATCTGCGCGAATCGGGATCCATCGAGCAGGACGCGGACCTGGTTGCCTTACTCGTTAGGCCGGAAATTTACGAAGAAGACGAGGAAGCCCGGCAGGAAAAATCCGGGGAAGCGGAGTTGATCATCGCCAAGCAGCGCAACGGCCCGGTGGGCGAGATTCCCCTGACCTTCCTCAAGGAATTCACCAGGTTCGAGGACCGGGCGCGGCGCGCCCCCGAGTCCGAAGGCGGATTCTGAACCGTGGCGGCGGTCTACTTGTCGCGCTGGGTGTTGCTATCCGCGCGGAGTGGACGGCGCAGCGCGCCGTCCCTACCACTACGTTTTCCCCAGTGATTTCGCCGCTGCGACCACGTGCTGGGCGTCGAAGCCGAATTCTTTCATCGCCTCAGCGCCAGGCGCGCTGAGACCGAAGCGGACCATCCCCAGGACCACGCCGTCGATCCCGACGTATTGATACCAAAGACCTTTGACCCCCGCCTCGATGGCGACCCGGCGACGGCAGGATTTGGGCAGCACTTCCTCGCGATAGTCCTCAGTTTGACGCGCGAAGCGCTCAAAACAGGGCATGGAAACAACGCGCACGCCATCGCCCAACTCCTTGGCCGCAACCATGGCATGCTGCAATTCACTGCCGCATGACATCAGAATCAGGTCCAACTCTCCCTTCTCCTTTTTCGCGATGTAACCGCCGCGGGCAACGCCCTCCCGGCGGAGTTGCACATCGATTTCGTTCAACATCGGCACCGCCTGCCGCGTCAGCGCCAACAGGGTCGGTCCATCCGTGCGCTGGAGCGCAGCCGCGAAGGCGCCGGCCGTTTCCTCAGGGTCGCCCGGGCGGATGACGTCGAGGTGCGGGATGACCCGCAGGCCGCTGACCGTCTCCACTGGTTCATGGGTCGGGCCATCTTCCCCGACTCCGATGGAATCGTGCGTAAAAATGTAGATGTTCGGCAGCCGCGAAAGCGCGGCCAGGCGAATGGAAGGACGACAATAGTCGGCGAAGACAAGAAAAGTGGCGCCGGAAGCGCGGAAAACCCCGTGATAAGAAACGCCGTTCATGATCGCGCACATGCCATGTTCGCGAATGCCGTAGTGAATGTTGCGCCCCGCCGGCGTGTTGCGGGTGAAGTCGCCCCCATCCTTGATGTAGTTCAAGGTCGATCCATGCAGATCGGCGCTGCCGCTGATCAAGAGCGGCAGGGCCTGCGCCAGCGGTTGCAGAGCGTCACTGCCCGCTTTGCGCGTGGCCAGCTTGGCGTCCGCCGGGAACTTGGGAATTTTCGAAAGCAAATCGGCCGGCACTTTGCGCTCGAGCCCTTCCTCCAAAAGTTGGGCCTTCTCCGGGTTTTTTTTGCCCCAGTCCTGGTAGGATTTTTCCCACTGATCGTAATCGGCCAGCAATTTCTTTTTGTGCGCAGCGAAAAAGTCGCGCGTTTCCTGGGAGACAAAGTAATGCTCTTCCGGCAGCCCCAGGCCTTTGCGCGCCGCATCGACAAACTTTGCGCCGGCTTCGCCATGCGCTTTGTTCGTTCCCGCCACTTCCGGAATGCCTTTGCCAATGAGAGTATGGGCGACAATGAACTGCGGCCGGCCGTTATCGCGCTCTTTGGCTACGTTCAACGCGTCGAGAAACTGGCGCATATCGTGGCCGTCAATCTCCTGGACATCGAATCCATAGGCCTTGAAACGTGCAGCCGTGTCTTCGCTCTGCGTTTCCTTGGCCATGGCATCCAGCGTGACCGAGTTGGAATCGTAAATCAGAATCAGGTTATCGAGACCGAAATGCGCGGCGAAGGCGCTGGCCTCGGCCGAAACGCCTTCCTGCAAACATCCATCCCCGGCCAGACAGACGACGTGTTGGTCAAGAATCCGGTGCTCGCTGGTGTTGAAACGCGCCGCCGCCATTTTCGCGGCCATGGCGATGCCGGTGGCGTTGGCGACACCCTGGCCGAGCGGGCCGGTGGTGCATTCCACGCCCGGCGTTTCCATGAATTCGGGGTGCCCGGGCGTTTTGCTGTGCAGCTGCCGGAAGCGTTTGATCTCCGCCATGGGAAGGTCGTAGCCGCTGAGGTGCAGCCAGGCGTAAAGGAACATGCT
>DASXIK010000102.1:0-6717 GCA_036498025.1 Chthoniobacterales bacterium | reverse complement strand
GGTCGTGGTCGCGGGCGGGGAAGGCTGTGGGGGAGGTTGCACCTGCCACTGATTGGTATGGACGTCGCGCTGCGACGTCCGGGCGAGTGGCGCATCTGCTGAGTGGACGCCGCAGCGCGGCGTCCCTACCAGCACAATTAGTCGGAGATCTAAAACGTCAGAAAAGAAGTCGTCGGCACGGGGGCAAGCCTGGCGCGACCGTCGAGAAAGCCGAGTTCGATGAGGAAGATCGCTTCGGTCAGTTCGCCGCCCACTTTTTTGATGAGGGCCACCGCCGCGGCGGAGGTCCCGCCCGTGGCCAGCAGGTCGTCGATGAGGACGATCTTTTCGCCCGGCTCCATGGCGTCGACGTGCATCTCCATTTCCGCCTCGCCATATTCCAGAGAGTATTTCGCGATCTCCGTTTTAAACGGAAGTTTGCCGCGCTTGCGGATGGGGACGAAACCGACACCCAGCTCATAGGCCACGGCGGAGCCGAAAACGAAGCCGCGCGCGTCGATGCCAACGATTTTATCAATCTTCTTCCCTCGGCAATGCTCGAGAAACACATCAATCGAAGCGCGGAAAAGCCGTCCGTCGCTCAAGATCGGCGTGATATCCTTGAATATGATGCCCTTCTTGGGAAAATCAGGCACATCGCGCACTCCGGCGCGCAATTTCTCCAGCATTTCGGAACCCATGGCGCGATGCTAGCGGCTCGGGCTCAAAGGTCAACCGTAGCCCCTGGGGGACGTTTTCCCGGATGATTGCGCAGCAGACGGGCTTCTCCTAGAGTCAGCATTGACGTGGATCGCTATCTTCTGGTTGCCTCAAGCCTCTGTTTTCTCGCCGCCGTCGTTCGGACGGTTTTATCGATCCGTGCTGGAAGTTTCCGGCCCGGCCGTTTCAACTTTTTCGCCATCGCCGCTGGGTTTGCTTTGCAGACCGTTTTCCTCTCGGTGCGGGGCCATGCGCTGGGGCGCTGTCCGTTAACCAACCTTTTTGAGGTGCTGGTCTTTCTGGCCTGGTCCCTGGCCTTGATTTACATGCTGGTCGGGCCGGCCTATCGGCTTTCCTTAATGGGCGCGTTTACCGCGCCCTTTGTATTTCTCATCCAGGCTTTCGCCCTGCTTGCTCCCATTGACGTGCGTCACGGCGGGAAAATGCCGGCCAATTCCTGGCTGGAATTTCACGCCTCCATCTCGATGATCGCCTACGGCGCTTTCGCCCTCGCCTGCGTTGCGGGCATTATGTACCTCGTCCAGGATCGGCAATTGAAGACCCGCCAATTGCACTCGATTTTTTATCAGATGCCGCCTCTGAGCGATCTGTTTGTGGCGATCACGCGTCTGCTCTGGTGGGGCTTCGGTCTTTACACCCTGGGGCTGGTGAGCGGTTTCTTTATCGGTCAACCCTTGCCCCGGGTGCAGGTCGTCTGCGCCTTTGGCGTCTGGCTTCTCTATGCCGCGATTCTGCAGGGCCGTCATCTGCGGCGGCTGGCGCCCAAGCGAGTGGCCGCGCTTTGCATCATTGGTTTTACCGTGGCCCTGACCCTTCTCTGGGGTATCACTTTCAGCGCGCAGGTCCATTGAGACATGAACCTTTTTTGCGTCGGCCTCAGTCATCATCAGACGAAAGTGGAGACACGCGAGCATTTTGCCGGCGACGCGGAAACGCGGTCGCGCCTGCGCAGCGCCGGTTGCGCTGAGGTTCTGCTCCTTAGCACCTGCAACCGGGTGGAAGTTTACGGCGCCTCCGAAGCCGCCATCGACACAGCGGAGATCGCGCGTTGCCTCGTCGGCCGTGGCCCAACGCCCGCCGCCGCCGCGCCGCCGGTGTTTTACCGGCACGAAGGGGACGCCTGCGTGACCCATCTTTTTCGGGTGGCTTCCGGCATCGATTCCATGGTGGTGGGCGAGACGGAAATCCTCGGGCAAGTGAAGAAGGCTTACGAGACTGCGCATGCTTCGGGGACGGCCGGCCCCTTTTTGCATCGGCTTTTCCAGCGCGCCTTTCGCGTCGCCAAGCAAGTCCGCACGCGCACTGAAATCACCCGCGGCTCAGTTTCCGTCGGGTCGGTGGCGGTGGAGCTTGCCAGCAAGATCTTTGGGGAACTGAGGCAACGGAAGGTGCTGCTTCTGGGGGCGGGCGAGATGAGTGAGCGGACGGCCCGTGCTTTGGTCTCGCGCGGCGTGGCCGATTTGCGGGTGAGCAATCGTTCTCTCGAGCGGGCGCGTGAACTGGCCGGGGCGGTCGGCGGCCAGGTGGTGGCCTTCGAAACCTGGACGCAGCACTGCGCCGAAGTGGACATTCTCATCAGCTCCACCTCCTCGGAAACGCCTTTGGTTCACCCGGAGAACCTCGACCCGATCCTGCAACTGCGACTGGACCGTCCGCTCTTCATTATAGATATCGCAGTGCCGCGCGACGTCCATCCCGACGTCAACCAGCTCGAGGGCGTATTTCTTTATGACATCGATTCGCTGCAGTCCGTGGCCGACCAATCACTCGTCCAGCGCCGGCAGAAGATCGCTTCCGCCGAATCGATTATCAGCGAACACGTGGAGGATTTTTGGAAGCGCTTCTTCCGGGAGGACAGTTTACCCGATGGCTCGGCCGCGCCGGTATCGGGAAGTTCAATCTCATCACAGGCGCTGCGAGCATCGGAATCATAACCGGGAAGCGCACCGGTTGCTGCCATGTCTGAGAAAGTCGTCCTGGGAACGCGTGGAAGCGATCTGGCTCTGGCCCAGGCGCGGCTAGTCACCGAAGCGCTGTGCGAGCGCTGGGCCGACGTCGAGATCGAAAAGCGCATCATTCGGACTTCCGGGGACGAGGGACAAGGGTTGCTGCCGCCGGTGGATTTGCGGGCCGGGCGCAAGGGATTGTTCACCGCTGAAATCGAGCGGGCGCTGGTTGCGGGCGAGATTGATCTGGCCGTCCATAGCGCTAAGGATCTGCCGAGTGACCTTAATCCTCTCACCGAGATCGCCGCCGCTTTGCCCCGCGCAATGACGGGCGATGTTTTGATCTCGGCCGAGCCGTACGATCTGCTTTCCCTTCCCCAGGGGGGAGTGGTCGCGACCGGCAGCGTGCGGCGGAGTCATCAACTGCGTTGGAAACGGCCCGATCTGAAGGTGGTCGATTTGCGCGGTAATGTGCCGACTCGTTTGCACAAACTGGCCAGCAGCGAGTGGCACGCTATCATCCTGGCGCAGGCTGGCCTGCAACGCCTGGGCTTGGGCGAAGCAGCGGAGGGCGGCATGGCCTGTGAGGGCCGCAGATTTAACATGGCGATGCTTTCCCGCGACGTTTTTCTTCCGGCCGGCGGGCAGGGCGTGATTGCCGTGCAAATCCGCGCGGACGATGATCGCGTGCGCTTGCTCCTGGAATCGATCAATCATTTCGACACCCGGCTTTGTCTCCGGGCCGAGCGTCAATTTCTGCGGCTCCTGCAGGCCGACTGCAATCAGCCGATCGGCGTGCTTGCCGAAATCGAAGGGTCGAGCATGAATCTGCGCGGCCAGATTTTTCAGCCGGAAGCAATCACGCCGCGCGAAGCTGTCGTCGACGGCCCAAGCGAGGACGCCGAGGCTCTGGCGGCGCAGCTTTTTTCCCTGATTCATGAAAACTGAGGACCGAAGTCCGCTGGCAGGCCGGAGAATCGTGGTCACGCGCTCGCGCGAGCAGGCGGGGGCGCTGACGGGGCCGCTGCGCGAATTGGGCGCGGACGTTCTGGAATTGCCGACGATTCGCATTGAGCCACCGGACGATCTGCGTGCCTTCGCCGAGCTGGTGCAGGATGCGCACGGCTATGACTGGATTGTCTTTACCAGTCCGAATGGGGTGACGGCCTTTTTCGATCTGTTCTTCAAACTCTACGACGATGCGCGCGAAATCGGGGCGGCGAGAATCGCCGCCGTCGGCCCGGGCACGGCCGAGCGGGTGAAGGATTATCATTTAAAAGTGGAATTGCAGCCGGAGGAATCGGTGGCCGAATCGGTGGTGCGCGCCTTCAAGAAGCAGGGCGATATCGAAAACCTGCGAATTCTGGTGGCCCAGGTAGAGAAGGCGCGGGACGTGCTTTCTAGCCAGCTCTCTGAACTAGGAGCGATTGTGGACCAAGGGATAGCTTACAAGACGGTTCCGGAAACGAGCGATCCAACTGGCGCGCGCCGGCGTTTTGTGGATGAAGGCGCGGACCTGATCACCTTCACGAGCCCGTCGACGGTGGAAAATTTTATGGCGTTGAACCTCCCGTGGCCTGCGGGAATGCGCCTGGCCAGCATTGGACCGATCACCTCGAAGACCGCGCGGGAGCACGGGCTGGCGGTTGACGTCGAGGCGCGGCAACATTCGATTCACGGTTTGGTCGAGGCTATCGGCCGGTTCTTTGCCAAAGATGAGGGGGCCGGAAATGTCTAAGGCAGCAGCGCCGCTCCCCAGCGAATTTGCCACGGCCATGCAGCATTTGAGCGCGGAAGCGACCAAATTGCATCCCGCCAGTTTTGCCAAGAAAATCGGGGAGCCGTCGGAACTGAGTGAGAACGTGCAAGCACTCAAGACGCGGCTGGATGGCTTCGAGAAGACCATGACCGAAAAGTTTGATCAACTGGCGACCGCTTTGGCCTCGGAAAAGCCGGGAGATTCGTCGGCGCAATTCAAGAAAATCGAGGACCAACTCAGCGCCATCCACAGTTCCGAGACGGTGAATCATCGCCTGTTTGACTCGTTGCACAGCGAGTTGCTCGCTTATCGCGATAACTTCCTGCACGAGTCATTGCAGAAGCCGTTCATTCACGACCTGGTTCTTCTCTTTGATCATCTCACCAGCCTTTCCGACCAGCTGCGCAGTGCCGCCGCCCAGGACAGTCACGGCAATCTCGTGAAATGGCGGGATAACCTGGAAAACGCCATCCATTCGCTGGTTGAGATTCTGCACCGGTTTGACGTCAAGGAGATTGAGCCGAAGGAGAACGTCGACCGCGCGATCCACCGGGTGGTCAGCTTCGAGCCCGCCGATTTCGCGGAGGAAGACGGCCGGATTGTCATGCGGGTGCGGCGGGGATTCTTCTGGCGCGGGAACTTAATCCGGCCGGAAGAAGTGATCGCCAAGAGATTCGGCTAAGAGCCCTCGAAATTCGGGCGAAATGGGGACCCCGGGGGGGAGCCCGGTGGAACTGCCAGATATTCCCCTGTTCTCAGAAATTCGGCATGGAATCTGCACCGCAAACACGGGACGGAACCCGGCACTGTTGCCTATTTTTTGACTCCTGATATGTCTTCACGAAAAGCAGTTGGCATTGACCTGGGCACAACTTTTTGCGCCGTGGCGCACATCGACGCCTACGGCAAGCCGATCATCATTCCCAACTGCGAGAGCGAGCGCATCACCCCTTCGGTCCTGTTGTTCGATACCAACTCGGTCGTGGTCGGCACCGTGGCCAGGAACAACGCCGTGGCCGAGCCGGAGAAGATCGTCGATTTCGTGAAGCGCGAGATGGGCAAGTCAAAGGACCAATTTCATCGCGATTTCGACGGAAAGATTTATTCGGCCGAGGAACTTTCCGCGCTCATCCTGCGAAAGCTTAAGGCCGATGCCGAGAAATATCTCAAGCAGCCGGTGACCGACGCGGTTATTACCGTGCCGGCATATTTCAACGACGCGGAGCGCACCGCCACCATCACGGCAGGCCAGCTCGCCGGGTTCAATGTTCTCCAGATTGTCAACGAGCCGACGGCGGCAGCGCTGGCTTACGGCGTGGACAAACTCGATGAGGACCAGACAGTTTTCGTGTTCGACCTCGGCGGCGGCACCTTCGACGTCACCATCATGCGCATCAAGGATCGCCGCATTGAGATCGTGGGAACCAACGGTGACCATCGTCTTGGGGGCAAGGATTGGGACGACGTGATCGTGAATCATGTGGCCGAAGAATTCGACCGGGCCCACGGCGAAAATCCTTTGCTCGATCTGCAGAGCTACCAGGACCTGCAAACGCGGGCGGTGGCCAGCAAGATTCAGCTCTCCAGTCGAGATCACACGGCCATTGTGCATCACCATCATGGGCAGAGCGTGAAGGTCGAGCTTACGCGCGAGGATTTTGAATCGCGCTGCCGCCATTTGGTGGAGAAGTGCAAGACCATCTGCGAAATGGCGCTGCAGGAGGCGGAGATGAAATGGGAGCAGATCGACAAGATTCTCCTCGTCGGCGGAATGACACGCATGCCCATGGTGCGCGAAATGATCGCTCAGCTTTCTCCCGCCCCCACCGTGAGCGATGTCAACCCGGATGAGGCCGTGGCCATGGGTGCCGCCATCCAGGCGACTCTGTCCATGCTGCACGAAGAGGAAACTTCCGGGGAAAAGTTGGTCGGCGACGACACGCGGCAGCAGTTCTCCTCCCGCGAAGGGCGCCTCATGGAGGTGGAGGACATTACCTCCCACACGCTCGGCGTGGTCCTGTGGGACGACACCAGCCTTGAGGAATATGTCTTTCCCATGATCCGCAAACGCACCTCTATTCCGGCGGTGGCCAAGAATCTTTTCGGAACGGCCGATGCCAACATGCCCCGCGCGGTGGTGAAGATCGTGGAGGGCGAAAGCACGGTGCCGGGAGAATGCACCCCCCTGGGCGTTTGCGATATCACCCTGCCGCCCTTTTTGCCCAAGGGCTCTCCGGTGGAGCTGAGCTACCAATACAACGCAAACCAGGTGCTCGAAGTCGCCGTGGAGGC
>DASXIK010000101.1:0-8323 GCA_036498025.1 Chthoniobacterales bacterium | reverse complement strand
CAGCAAGGGCGACATGATGCCGCTTCCGCAGCGTGCGTCAAACCAAAAAACCCCGTTTGCCTCGCAGAAACGGGCGGTTGCACCGGGGAAAAGCGCGCCATTTTCCGGCGCTCATCGCGCACGCCTGAACGAAGCCGACCGCGACCCGTCGACGTCGCGAGGGCAGCCAGTTGTTGAATGTCCGATCCGGGAGTGGCCCGCGCCGGCTAAACTTTTGCGTCGTCTTTCCGCTCGGCAGCTTCCTTCAATTCACGGGATAATTTTTCCACCCGCTGGCGCATGATCTTGCCGGCCTTGAACTTGACCGTGGCGCGCGGCGGAATGACAAAACTGCTCCCAGGTTGATTAGGATTGCGACCGACGCGAGGCTTGGTCAGACGCGTCTGGAAGACGCCGAAGTTACGCAATTCCACGGCGACGTTCTTAGCCAGACTATCCGTAATCTGGTCCAGTGTGCGCTGAACCACATCGAAGACTTCATGCTGCACCAACCCCGTTTGGTTGCTGATCGCAACAACGATGTCACGCTTGGTTAACTTAGACATATTTTAAATGTGAAACGCTTCACACTGGTCGCTTGGCCGCTTCCCGCAAACAAAAAAACCAAAATAATTCAGATAACCTCCTCAGCCCCAAGCCGCGAAAACCGGGAGAAAGCCCGGCAGAAGGTCTAGGAGGCGGCCGGCACGGGACGTCCCACGAAGCGCTGATAGTAATATGCCCAGGCGCTCAGCGCGGCCAGTTGCTTGCGCTGGCCTTTCAGCTGTCCCTGGAGCACCCCGAGTTTGGTGAAAATGCCGTTCCAATCCATTTCCAGGCGACGAATCTCGTCGTTGCCCAGGTCTCGGATTGAGCGGATCGAGCAAGCTCGCTGCAGCACGTTCATGGCTTTGCCGGAAAGGTCTTTCAGAACACTCAGTTCGGTGAAGACGAACTCGGTTTCCTGAAGAAGGTACGCCCTAACCTCCGTGAACTGGCGCTCTTGCTCCGCGGAGATGATCGGCTTGGCCTTGTCCAGGCCATAGGTGATGAAGTCGTGCAGCCGCTTCCAGCTCTCCAGTTGCAGCGTCAGCAGACGCAGCTTCGTCTCCAGTGGTTTATCCCTCATGGCGGCGTTCCCCAGTCACCAACTCGAGCGTCTCATCAAGCCTCTGCAGATTATCGATCAACAAATGCGCCCAGGGCCGGTCGACCGTTTGCACCTGGCTGATAATGCCCTCTTCAAAGTAAAAGCGCCCCTGGCGCCACCGGAAGACTTCGGCCACGGCCGCCTCGCCTTCGATTTCATCAAAGACCGCGTGCCGCACCGCACCCTGTTGCAGGTAAATCTCGCTGTTGCCCCTGCCGGACTTGAAGGTAAACCGTCCGCTTCTCTGGCCGAGGCAGCTCATCTGCAGAATCTCCGCCGCGGAAAATTGGTTGAGATTGCCAATCAACGAGTGGCAGGGATCAATCCCCTCCGACGCCGAACCGGCGGGCCGCTCCATAGCCTGGACAATCTTGCCCAGTTCGCGTTCCAGCCGACCCCGGCTCCCAGCGGTCATGATAATTTGCAGGTTTTGCTGCGCCGCCCGCGCGGCCAGCTCTCCTTCCACTCTTTCCGGCACCAGGCAGACGATTTTCAACGAGGGAAAATGCTGGCGCACATGGGTCGCCTGTTCGACCGCCACGGCTGCCTCGCCCTCAAGGATAAAGGCATCAAAATTTTCCCGCAACAGAGTGGCTACGGCATCGGAAAGTGTTCGCACGATGCGATTTTCGACCCCGGGGATGAGGTCGAATATGCTCAGCGCCCAGTCCTGAAAGACAGGGTCACCGTTCAAAATCAGCAGGCGGGTCTCCACAAACGATAGAAAAGGTCGGACGCTCAATGAGCAGGAATCTTGCCGAGCCCGCCGGCCGGAATTACTTTCGCCAGGCCTTTTTCGGAGGAGGCGCCGGAAAGGCCTCCGGGGCGATCTCGTGCGCCGTGCGAAAGTGGACCTTGGCCACCTCCCGTAGGGCGGCGGCACCCCCCTTTTCCACCAGATTTCTGGCAGCCTCCTTCACCGGCGCGGAAACACCGCGATCCAGACGCACTCCCAGCTTTTTTCCCGTGCGATCCAGCCAGTCGATGAAGGCTTCGCGCGCCAGAATGGAAGCTGCGGCCACGGCCACATCCGACTCTGCCCGCGGGCGCTGTTCGATCACGATCTCGCGTGCTTTCCCGCGTAACGAATGCTCAATGACGCGCGCATCGGCGAACTGATCCGACAACGAGCGCGGGCACTCGGGCTTTCTGGCCAGGAGATTCTCGATCACGCGGGCATGACCCCACCCGAGAAGGCTGTTCAGGTTTCCGAAACTGGCATAGAGCTCGTTATACTTGGCCGGCCCGATCAAGACGGTTTCGTGCAGGCCGCCCGTCTCCTTGCGAATGGCCTGGCCGAGCGCGCGAATGCGCGCATCCGAGGTGATGCGCTTGCTATCCTGCACGCCGGCGTCGAGCAATCGGCGGGCGATGCCGCGGTCAACGTAGACGCCGGCGATCACCAGCGGACCGAAGAAATCCCCTTTGCCGCTCTCGTCCACGCCAAAGTGCGGCTGGAACATTTCCGGGCTGTGCACCTCCTCATAGCCGAGCTTGGCTTCACCCAGGATTTTCGGCTCCAACTCGAACTGGACAAACTCCTCAATCCCTTTCCCCTGGACCAGAATCTTCGGACCCTTTTCGTAAACCGCCACGCTCAGCTTCTCCTTTTGCGCAAAGAAGATCGTGTACGGCTTGGGTGTGAACTTGAAGTTCAACTCCTCAAGCAGCGCCCGGAGTTTCGTCACCTGGTCGGAAGAGAGAGGCTGGGTGTAAGAATTCACGTTCCGGAAAACGCCCAACGCTCAACGCTCAACGCCCAACGCTCAACTTCTGAATTTGGATATTGGACGTTGAGCGTTGGGCGTTGAACGTTTGAGCATACCAAAGACGAACTCAAACACCCGGTCATTGCGGTCTGCATTGCTCCGTTGGTACGCGAAACACGGACGCGATCTGCCGTGGCGGCGGACGCGTGATCCCTACGCCATTCTCGTGTCGGAATTGATGCTGCAACAGACCACCGTGGCCACCGTTGTTCCCCGTTATCAGGAATGGCTCCGGCGTTTCCCCGATTTCCCGACCCTCGCGGCGGCCTCCGAGCGCCAGGTCCTTCATGCCTGGCAGGGGCTCGGTTATTACAGCCGCGCCCGCCATGTTCATGCCGCCGCCCGCCAGATCTGCCGGGATCACGCTGGCCGCTGCCCTGAAACCTTGGAAAAACTGCGCGCGCTTCCCGGCGTCGGCCACTACACCGCCCAGGCAGTGCTGGCCTTCGCTTTTGACCGCCCTGTCGGAATTGTCGAGACGAACATCGCCCGTCTGCTGGCGCGCCTCTCTAATATGACTCAGCCGATCGATGCCGCACCGGGACGACGCCTCATGTGGGCACAGGCCAGTCAACTGGTCCCACTGCGAGGCGCCGCGATTTTCAACTCCGCTCTCATGGACCTCGGTGCGACTGTCTGCCTGCCACGCACGCCGAAATGCGGCATTTGTCCGGTGCGGAAATTCTGCCGCGCGACCAATCCGGCCGACCTTCCGGTGAAACGGCCCCGGCCAAAGAAAACCAGGTTAAGCGAGCACCACGCCCTGACCATCAAAAGAGACCAGATCCTCTTGCAGCAATGCCGGCAGCGCTGGCGCGGCATGTGGATGCTGCCCCCGCTCTCTTCCGCCCGGACCCGGGCCCCGTTGCACACCCGCAAATTTCCCTTCACCCATCACGAGGTGACTTTGCGTGTCTTCGCCGCACGCGCGCCGTCAGTTCGTTCTGGCGAACAACGCTGGTTCCATCTTCGCCGCCTCGAGTCTATTCCCATTCCGTCACCCCATCGGCGGGCTATCGAAGCGTTGGTCGACTCCTCCGAATTGAGCGTTGGACGTTGAGCGTTGGGCGTTGAACGTTCTCTGCCGTTCTCCGATGACCAAAGCAACCCCTCTCCCCGACGCGACGGGCCACTTCGGTCCCTATGGCGGCATGTTTGTGCCGGAGACACTGATGGCCGCGCTCCAGGAGCTGGCCGATGAATACGATCGCGCCAAAAACGATCCCGCGTTTCAACAGGAGCTGGCCACCCTTCTGCGTGATTTCGCCGGCCGGCCGACCCCGCTTTATTTCGCGGAGCGACTGACCGGCCAACTCGGCGGCGCCAGGATTTACCTGAAGCGCGAGGATCTGCTGCACACCGGTGCCCATAAGATTAACAACGCGCTCGGCCAGATCCTGCTCGCCCGCCGCATGGGCAAGCAGAGGATCATCGCCGAAACCGGCGCCGGCCAGCATGGAGTGGCCACTGCCACAGTGGCCGCTCGCTTCGGTTGCGAGTGCGTGGTCTACATGGGGCAGACCGACATCGAACGGCAGGCCGTGAACGTGGCCCGCATGAAATTCCTCGGCGCCAAGGTCGTGGCCGTCACCGCTGGCCAGGCCACCCTCAAAGAGGCGATCAACGAAGCCATGCGCGACTGGGTGACCAACGTCCGTACCACTCATTATATATTAGGCTCGGCTCTTGGGTCGCATCCCTACCCCATGATGGTGCGGGATTTTCACCGGGTCATCGGCGAAGAGGCGCGCCGCCAAATCCTCGAGCGGGAAAAACGTTTACCCGATCTCTTGGTCGCCTGCGTGGGCGGGGGCTCCAACGCCATCGGCCTTTTTCATCCGTTCCTGGAGGACACGGAAGTGAAAATGGTCGGCGTCGAGGCCGGGGGCGAAGGAATCCTCAGCGGCAAACATGCGGCCCGCTTCCAGACCGGCCGGCTCGGAGTGCTCCAGGGAACCAAAACTTTTCTTCTGGCCAACGACGACGGCCAGATCGAGCTGACCCACTCGGTATCGGCCGGGCTCGATTACGCGGCGGTCGGCCCGGAGCACAGCTACCTGCGCGATCTCGGCCGCATCGATTACACCTACGCGACGGACGACGAAGCGCTCGCGGCCTTCCGCACTCTCGCGCAAACCGAAGGGATCATTCCGGCGCTGGAAACGGCGCACGCCGTGGCCTACGCGATCAAAATCGCCGGCCAGATGTCACAGGACAAGATCATGTTAGTGAATTGTTCCGGGCGCGGAGACAAGGACGCGAGCTATTTTTGAGCTGGAACGCGCTCTTCAGCGACGCGCCGTAGCCTTGCCTTCAAATCGCGTCGACAATCCGCGGTTTCGAACTCACAGTCTGATCTGTGAGATCGATGACAGGCTATGGTCGCGGCGAGGTCGACCATGAAGGCGCCAAGTTCAGCGTGGAACTGAACACGGTGAACCGGAAGCAAAGCGACATTGTCGTTAACCTGCCGCGCGACCTGACCGAATTGGAGCCGCGCATCCGCCAGACGATCAACGAAAACATTTCACGAGGCCGGACCAATGTCCTGGTCAGCCTGCATAATGGAGCGCGCGGCCCGCGCAAGCTGGCGCTCGACACCGACCTGGCCCGCTCCTACCACCAGGCCATGCGCGCCTTGCAAAAGGAGTTGAGCGCGCCGGGTGAAATCACTATCAGCACGATTCTGCAGGCACCCGGGGTGATGCGCGCGCCGGAAGAAGCCATGCAGGCTGAAGAGGCCTGGCCGCCGGTGGAGCGAGCCTTGCGCGCGGCCCTGGCGGAGTTGATCAAGATGCGCGAGCGCGAAGGCAAACACCTGGCCAAGGATCTGATTCATCGGCTCAAGGCCATGCGCAAATCGCTCAAGGAAATCCGCGCGCTCCATCCGGAAGTGGTCAAACGCCACCGCGCGGCCCTGCTAGAGCGCATCGAAAAAGCGGGTGTGCCCATCGAGTCCGACGACGAACGACTGATCAAGGAGATTTCCTTCTTCGCGGATCGCTCCGATATTTCCGAGGAACTCACCCGGCTGGAGAGTCACCTCGCCCAATTTGCCCATCATCTGCGCAAGAACGAGCCAGTCGGGCGCACCCTCGAGTTCATTACCCAGGAAATTTTCCGCGAAGTGAACACGCTCGGCTCCAAAGCCAATGACGCCACCATTTCCCAACTGGTCGTGGGATTGAAAGCCGAGTTGGAAAAGATCCGCGAACAGATTCAAAACCTTGAATAAACAATTCACGCGTTACGGAATTCTCTTCGTCATTTCCGCGCCGTCCGGCGCCGGGAAGTCCACCATTTGCGATGCCTTGCGCCAGACTCCGGACTTCGTTTACTCGGTCTCCTCCACCACCCGGGAGCCGCGAGCAGGTGAAATCGAGGGGGAAGACTATCAGTTTCTCACCGAAGCAGATTTCCAGGCACGCGTGCAAAAGGGAGAGTTCCTGGAACACGCCCGGGTGCACGAGCATTACTACGGCACCCTGCGGCAGCCCCTGTTGGACAATCTCAAGAAGGGCATCGACGTCCTCATCGATATCGACACCCAGGGCGCCGCCGCCATCCGCAATTGCGGGGACGAATTTATCCGGCGCGCCCTCAGCGATGTTTTCATCATGCCGCCGAATTTGGAAGAACTTCGGCGGCGCCTGACCAAGCGCGGCACGGAAACGCCGGAGCAGATTGAGCTCCGCCTGACCAACGCGGCCCGGGAAATGAAACTGTGGCGCGATTATCGCTACACCATTATCAGCCAATCGATGGAAGAAGACCTGCAGAAATTCCGTCATATCATTGGAGCGGAACGCTACCTGAGCAGTCGTTTGATTCAGCACTGAAGGCCCCCATGCCCGCAAATGCGAAACGCAAAAGCGAAAAAGAGCCCGCGGCCAAACTGGTGGCGCTGACCTCGGCGGCCAAGTCGGTCGTGCTCGGCGTCACCGGATCGATCGCTGCCTACAAATCCGCCGAGCTGGCCAGCCTCCTGGTCAAGCAGGGGCACCAGGTGTTTGTCGTCATGACTCACGACGCCACCGAGTTCATCACTCCGCTCACCTTGCAGACGCTTTCCAAAAATCCCGTGACCACCAGTTTCTTCGATGAGAAGGAGAATTGGCGTCCCGGCCACATCGAGTTGGCTGACCGGGCGAATCTTCTTCTCATCGCGCCGGCCACCGCCAATGTCATCGCGGAGTTGACGCACGGGCTGGCCAGTCATCCCCTAACGGCCATCGCCCTGGCCACGCGAGCCCCCATCTTGCTGGCTCCGGCCATGAACGGCAAAATGTGGGAGCATCCGGCCACGCGAGCGAACGTGGCGCTGCTCAGATCACGCGGGGTCGAATTCATCGGACCCGAAGAAGGCATGCTGGCCTGCGGCTATGAAGGCGTGGGGCGCCTCTGGAATGTCGAGGACATCGCCTTCCGCGCCGAGTTCCTGCTCGCGCGCCAGGATAACTTGATCGCGTGAAGTTCCTCGTCACCGCAGGTCCCACGCGCGAGCCCATCGATCCGGTGCGTTACCTGAGCAACCGTTCCTCCGGCAAAATGGGTTACGCCATTGCCGAGGCGGCCCTGGCGGACGGCCACGAACTTGTTCTCATCTCCGGACCGGTGAGCCTGCCCACCCCGGCCGGCGCCCGCGCCATCAGCGTTGTCACGAGCGACCAGATGCACGAGGCCGTGCAGCAGCATCTCCCCGGCTGCGACGCCCTGGTGATGTGCGCGGCCGTGGCTGATTACAAGCCGGCCAGGGCCTCTACCCACAAGATCAAGAAAGGCGCAGCCGGCCTGATCCTGGAGCTGGTGCCCACGCGCGACATCCTCTCCTCCGTCTCTCTGCACGACCGGAATTTCCTGGTGGTGGGCTTTGCCGCCGAGACTAACGACCTCGAGGAAAATGCCCGCAAAAAGTTGCGCGACAAGAATTGCGACATGGTCGTGGGCAACGACGTCAGCCAGGCGGGAACGGGAATGGAAAGCGACGAAAATGAAGTCAGTATTTTTTTTCGGGACGGCGAAATCACGCGCATTCCGCGTGCTTCAAAAAAAATTATCGCGCGCGAGCTCGTAAAAATAATTGCAAACATGCGAGAAAAATGTTTGACAAAAAAATCGTGATGATTACTGACGGGGATAGTGAAGGTTGTATTAATGCTTCACCAACCCTCCGCAAGTGTGCGGACCGAAAGGGGGGAATAGTCGATGGCAGCAAAGAAAAAAGCTAAGAAAGCGTCTAAGAAAAAGAGTGCGAAGAAAAAAAGGCACTAACGCTTAGCGCCTTGAACGACTCCGAATTTTTTTCGGGGTCACAATCACAACTTCAACCCGGGAGGAGAATTTATTTTCCTCCCGGTTTTTTTTTCCCGAATCGCAACAGACGATGAGGGACCTCACAATCGAAGCATGCGATACACAATTTCAT
>DASXIK010000100.1:0-9525 GCA_036498025.1 Chthoniobacterales bacterium | reverse complement strand
TGACCATTTTCACGGATGTAAATTTCGGTGCCGTGGGGAAAGTGTTCGATGACGCCGGCAAACTGTTGGATCAGAATTACCCTCGTCGAATCGAGAAGTTTCTGGATGAGCTCATCTGGATGGCGCAGGTGCTGCGTTACGGCCGCGACAACGTCCCGTCGGCCGGATGAAAGAATCGGCCGCGATGTCTCCGCTGCCGGGATCGCCCCCCGTGTCGATGGTGGTTTCGCTAAGCGGCCTGGCGCTCTTGTACTGCATGGCAGCGGCGATGGTCGTGCTGCTCGGCATCTCCAACCGGGGATATGGATTTCATCGAGATGAACTTGCTACCCTCGACGATGCCCGCCATCTGGCCTGGGGCTATGTGGCCTATCCGCCTGTCACTCCATTCTTTGGCTGGTTGTCGCTGCATCTTTTCGGAGAGTCACTCCCCGGCTTTCGATTTTTTGCGACCCTGGCCACGGCGACGGGCACTCTCATCACGGGTTTGATGGCGCGCCAACTTGGCGGCGGTCAGGCTGCACAGTTACTGGCTGCGGGCGCGACATTATTTTTTGGACTGGCAGCCGGCAGCCTGATGCAATATGTCGCCTTCGACTATCTCTGCTGGATTTTAGTCGCTTATTTTTTTGTCAGGCTCCTGCAATCGGACGATGCCCGTTGGTGGGTGGCCATTGGCGGTGCCATTGGGCTGGGCATGCTGACGAAATACAGCATGCTCTTTTGCGTGGCCGGGTTGGCTGGTGCTTTTCTCGTTGGCGGCCGCTGGCGTGACCTAACGAGCCGGTGGTTCTGGCTCGGGGTTCTGCTTTCGTTCCTCATCTTTCTGCCTAACCTGATCTGGCAGATGCGGAATGGATTTATCTCGCTGGAATTCCTGCGCCACATCCACGAGCGCGACATCCGCATTGGACGCACCCGGGATTTCCTGCCGGACCAGCTCAAGATCACACTGTTTGCCTTCCCTTTGGCTCTGGCTGGCCTTTGCTTCTTCTTTGTCGCGCGTGCCGGGCGCCGCTTTCGCGCGGTTGGGTTAATCTACCTCGTTGCGCTTGTTTTGTTTGTCCTCGCGCGTGGGCGTGGCTATTACCTGGCTCCCGCTTATCCATTGCTCTATGCGGGGGGCGCTGTGTTGCTGGAGCGATGGGTGGCGAATTGGCGCCGCGCCGCGTCCATCGGCGGATGGTCTCCCGCATCGATCGCTGTCTGCGCCAACGTCGTGCTGGTTATGATGCTGGTCATGCCACTCGCGCCCGTCGGCACGCCCTGGGGGAAGAAAGCCTTGAGCACAAACGGCGACCTCGCTGAAGAGATCGGGTGGCCCGAGCTCGTCGAAGCGGTGGCGGCCGTTCGCGATTCGATTCCGGCAGAGGAGCGGTCTCGCCTTGGAATCCTGGTCGGAAACTACGGAGAAGGTGGAGCGATTAATCTCTACGGCCCGCGCTTTGACTTGCCGTCGGCAATCGGTGGCGTGAATTCTTTCTGGGCTCGCGGTTATTGGGATCCGCCGCCGGCTACGCTGATTGTTATCGGGCTTTCGCGAGAGTTTCTTGAGCGAAACTTTGAGTCTTGCGAGGTCGCGGGGCAGGTAAGCAATCGCTACGGCGTGCTCAACGAAGAGACACGGGAGCATCCGGATATTTTCGTGTGTCGCCGTCTGCGTCTACCCTGGGACGAATTCTGGAAGGCTTTCCGGCATTATGGCTAACGAATCATCAACAGACGCGCCGCTTTTTCGAGAGGAAGACCTGGAGGAATTCTTTGCGCGTTCCGGCGGTCCGGGCGGGCAAAACGTGAACAAGGTTTCGACTGCGGTCACGTTGCGACACCGGCCAACCGGAATCAGCGTCACGGTGCAGGATTCCCGGTCGCAGGCGCAAAATCGGAAACTGGCGCGAGAACGTCTGCTCGCCGCGATTGAAACCTCCCGCAAGAAACAGCGGCAGGCGGAGATTGCGAAAAGAGAGAAGGCGCGTCGGCGTCGATCGCCGCGGCCGCGCGCCCTCAAACGAAAAATTCTGGAAGGAAAACGAAAACGGAGCGCTTTAAAGAAGAACCGCGGTCGGGTCGAGGAATAGAAGTGTGAAGAAGCTTAGGATCGGAGTGATCGGTACGGGTTGGCCCGGTCGGATGCATGCGCAGGCCGTCGGGGCGATCAAGGGTGCCACGCTCTACGCCTGCGCTGACCTGGATGACGAGCGCCGGAAGAGTTTTGAAGAGGAGTACGCTCCGGAAAAGAGCTATGCGGAGTATGAAAAACTCCTGGGCGACAAGAATGTGGATGCGGCCGTCATTTGTCTTCCCAACTTTTTGCATTTCCCGGCATCGCTGGCCGCGCTCGAGGCGGGCAAACATGTGCTGTGCGAGAAGCCGCCGACTCTGAATGCAGCGGAGATGATTGTCCTGCGGGAGGAAGCGCGGAAACGCGGTTTGCTTTACTATTTCAGCCGCCAATTCCGTTTTTCCCCGGACATGCGTCTGGCCAAGGGCCTGGTGGAACAGGGCCGGCTGGGAAAAATCTATCACGCCAAGGCCACTTTTGTCCGGACGCGCGGCATTCCTGTTGGGATAGGGAGTTGGTTCACGGAAAAGAAGCGCTCGGGCGGGGGAGCGCTCATCGATATCGGAATTCATGCGCTCGATGCCGTCTGGTATTTGATGGGCACGCCCCGTCCGACCGCGGTGAGCGCGCAGGTCTTTCGCAACTTCGCGCACCTGGTGAAAGTGCCGGTGTTCGATGTGGATGACGCAGCTTTCGGGTTTATCCGCTTCGACAACGGCGCCGTCGTCCTATTGGAAACGTCGTGGGCCGGCAACCTGACCGATGAAATTCCGCCGCGGCAATATTTCGGACAGGAGTTGATCAACTCCGTGCTCTACGGAACGAAAGCGTCGATTCGCCTGAAGCCGCTGGGGTTGTTCGAGGACCAGGATGGCAAACTGGTCAACGTGCCTCTGTCGGCGAAACCGGACGAGGCTAACGGATTCGAACTGCAAATGCGGAACTTCGTGGAAGCGATCCGCGGCGAGGCGAAGCCGGTCAACGATGCTGACCAGGCGGTGGCGTTGATGGAAATGATCGACGGCATCTACGCGTCGAGCGAACTCGGGCGAGAGGTGCCCATTCCGTAGGGAATGAGTAGCTAGTCGGTCTTGGCGCCGTTCTCGCTTTCAGCTTCGGCGACCGCGGCCGTTTCATCGGTCTCGGCGTCGGCCACAACCGGGGCGATGGCCTGCAATTTTTCCGCGCCGCGCAGGTCCATGAGTTTCACGCCCATGGTGTTCCGGCCGACGACGCGGATTTCCTTCACCCGCGTGCGCACCATCTGGCCCTTGGTGGTGATGAGCATGAGCTCATCGCTATCTGTCACTGTGAGGGCGCCGACCACGTTGCCGGTTTTGTCGCCGGTTTTCATCGTGATAATGCCTTTGCCGCCGCGCGATTGCCGCCGGTAATCGTCGAAGGGGGTTCGTTTGCCGATGCCGTTCTCGCCGGCCACCAGGAGCATGGCGTTGAGGTCGACGATGGCGAGAGCGACCACCACATCGGTTTTCTCGGGGCGAATTCCCCAGACGCCGACGGTGTTGCGACCCTGATCGCGCAATTGTTCCTCGTGGAAGCGCAGGCTCATGCCTTCCTTGGTGATGAGCACGAGTTCGTTATTTCCGCCGGTGAGCTTGGCGTCGATCAGGCAATCGTCCGCTTCTACCTGGATGGCGATGATGCCGCCTTTGCGCACGTTGGCGTAATCGGAGAGGTTGGATTTCTTGACGATGCCCGAGCGCGTGGCGAAAACGATGTGCAGATTTTCGTCCCAGGTCTCATCGACGATATTCGCGCCTGTGCCGGATTTCTTGGCCTGCACGCGGATAGTGGCGGCAATTTTTTCCTCGGCGCGCAATTCCAGGATATTGGCGATGGAACGGCCCTTGGCGGCACGACCCATCTCGGGAATTTCGTAGACCTTTTCCACGTAGGCGCGGCCCGACTGGGTAAAGAACATCAGATAATCGTGCGTGGTGGCGGTGAAGAGGTGCTGCACGAAATCGCCTTCCTCCTGCTCGGTGGCACCTTCGCGCGTGGCCATGCCGATGACGCCCTTGCCTCCGCGGCGCTGCGCGCGAAACGCGCTCACGGCGGTGCGCTTGATGAAACCGCCATGGGTGATGCTGATGATGCAGCCTTCGTTGGCGATGAGATCCTCCATGTTGATCTCACCTTCATCGGGCACGAGCTGAGTCAGGCGGGGTGAACCGAATTTGTCGCGAATCTCGCGCAACTCTTTCTTCACAATGGTAAAGACGCGCTGTTCCTTCGCCAAAATATCGCGCAGATCTTTGATCGTCTCGATCAGTTCCTTGTATTCGGCCTCAATCTTGCCGCGCTCCATGCCGGTGAGCTGATAAAGGCGAAGATCAAGAATTTGATTGGCCTGGTGCTCGCTGAACGCGTAACGACCATCGGTGATGCGGGCTTCATTGCGGATCAGGATGCCGATTTTCTCGACCTGTTTGCGGGTGAATTCGAAGGCGAGAAGTTTCACGCGGGCCTCGTCGCGATTGGCCGATCCGCGGATGATGCGGATGAACTCGTCGAGGTTCGCCAGGGCAATGAGGTAACCTTCCAGCGTCTCGGCCCGTTCCTCCGCTTTGCGCAAGTCGAAGCGGGTCCGGCGCAGGATGACTTCGCGGCGGTGATCGATGTAAGCCTGATTCGCCAGCTTGAGCGGGAGCAGCTTGGGCCGGCCGTGATCGATGGCCAGCATGTTGACGGCGAAGGAGCTCTCCATCGCGGTATGCTTGTAAAGATTGTTGATGACGATCTTGGGATTTCCGTCCCGTTTCAGCTCGATGACCACGCGCGTGTTTTCGTCCGATTCATCGCGAATGGCGCTGATATCGGTCAGCACCTTTTCATTCACCAGGTCGGCAATGCGCTCGACCAGGGTGGCCCGATTGACGTTGTAGGGAATTTCCGTGATGACGATCTGTTCACGGCCGCCCTTGATTTCTTCCACGCCGGCTTTGCCGCGAACTTTCATGCTGCCGCGTCCGGTCTCGAGATATTGCCGAACGCCCGCCACGCCGCAAATGGCGCAACCGGTGGGGAAATCCGGTCCCTTCACATGCTTCATCAGCTCATCGAGAGTGATCTCGGGGTTATCGATTTGCGCGCAGATGCCGTCGATAACTTCGACCAGATTATGTGGTGGCATGTTCGTGGCCATGCCGACGGCGATGCCAGTGCCGCCGTTAACGAGCAGGTTCGGGAAGGCCGAGGGGAAAACGGTGGGCTCGGTGCGGGTCTCGTCGTAGTTGGGGACGAAGTCGACCGTGTCCCTTTCCATGTCGGTCATGAGCGCGGCGCCGAGGTGGGTCATGCGCGCCTCGGTGTAACGCATCGCCGCGGGCGGATCGCCTTCGACTGAGCCGAAGTTGCCATGGCCATCGACCAGGCGTTCGCGCATGGCCCAGGGCTGGGCCATATGCACGAGGGTGGGGTAGATCACGGCTTCGCCGTGCGGGTGATAGTTACCGCTGGTGTCACCGCAAATCTTGGCGCATTTCCGGTGCTGGCGATTAGGGAAGAGCGAAAGATCGTGCATCGCAAAGAGGATGCGGCGCTGCGAGGGTTTGAGTCCGTCGCGCGCGTCGGGCAGGGCGCGCGAGATGATGACCGACATGGAGTAATCGAGGAACGACCTCGAAACTTCATCGGCGACGTTGATCGGCTCTACTTTTTCGTTGGCGTTGTACACGGGATTAAAATGACGAATGACGGATGTCTAATGACGAAGGAATGACGAAGCCCGATGTCATCGTTTGCTTCGGAATATCTTGGAGAAAATAAGATGCAGCTCGCGGGCTTCCTGCCACAGAACACCTGCAGCAGGCTTAAGCTCCGGCACAGCTCGGACAACCATCCTCAGAAAGTGCTTCGTTTCGCGCGCTTCTTTCCGGGAGGTGCAAATCCGGAGAAAAAACTCCTTACGCGATACGGCATCGTCCGCCTCACAATAATTCGCCCCGATCGCCGTTCCGCAGCCAACCAGTTGATCTATTAGCCGATTGGTAATCGGTCCCTGCGGGATCGTTTTTACAAAGTCGATCACCGCTTCCCCGAAGCGCGCCGTCCGTTCCTCAAGGTCATACTTGCCGGCTTTGTCCTCAGGTCCCTCCCGAACCACAGACAACTCAGCGCCCCAGAATGCAATCTCCGAGACTTCGCTCCTCGGGTCATCGAGTAATTCCTTCGTCATTCGGAATTGGTCATTCGTCATTCCTTAAACGTCCAAATTCCGGACGTTTAAGGCGTTGTCCTCGATGAACTGGCGGCGCGGTTCGACCACGTCGCCCATGAGGATGGTAAACATCTTGTCGGCGTCGACGGCGTTATCGTCGTTCAGGTCCACCTTGAGGAGTTTGCGCTTCTCCGGGTTCATGGTTGTCTCGAACAATTCCTTGGCGTTCATTTCGCCGAGACCTTTGAAGCGTTTGATCTGTACGCCGCGCCGGCCGATTTCCAAGATCTTGTGCAGAATTTCGGGGATGGCGAAGAGAGGGTGGGAAGTCGCCTTGTCGCCTTCGCCCTCGATCAGCTCAAAAATCGGGCGGTCGCTGGCCGCGTAGTGGTCCACCTTCAGTCCTTTGCGGGCCAGTTCGGCGATGATCTTTTGGATGCTGGCCGATTCGTGAAGCTCCACCAGTTTGCCGCGCCGCCGGTTTCCGCCATTCTTGGCGGCTGCGGCAGACGCGGTGGCCGCGACCGTGCCTAACGGAAGCAGCTCCTGCTGGGCGTCGTCATCGAACAGGTTCAGGTCCGGATTTTCCTGGTGAAAATGGCGAACCCCGCGTTCGTCGTGGAAATAGTGAACCATTTCCTCGTTGCCATCCCGAATCTTGACCAGGTAGTTAGGCAACTTGCCCGTCTTGGCCTCCCGTTTGGCCAGGAAGCTCTCGAAATCGCCCCCGTGCCGGCGCATGGCCTCGCTCAGCTTGGCCAGGCGCTCGAGCGACTCGAGGATGTCCTTCAATTGCGCGGCCGAGATTTCCTTGTCATCGGCCAGGTTTTTCAGCCGGACGTCCTCCGCACCGAGAGTGATCAGGATTTTGTTCAGCTGGACGTCGTCATCCACGTATTCCTCGCGCTTCTTGCGCTTGATCTGGTAGAGCGGCGGCTGGGCGATGTAAATCTTGCCCGCGCGCACCAGTTCGGTCATTTGCCGGAAGAAAAAGGTCAGGAGCAAGGTGCGGATGTGGGATCCGTCGACATCGGCGTCGGTCATGATAATGATGCGGCCGTAGCGCAGTTTGGTGATATCGAAGCGGCCTTCCTCCTTGCCGTTCCCGTCTTCCTTCGGCTTGCCGATACCGGCGCCAATGGCCGTGATCATCGACTGGATTTCGTTATTCTTCAGGAACTGGTCTTCGCGCGCTTTCTCCACGTTGATCAACTTGCCGCGGATGGGGAGGATGGCCTGGTAACGGCGATCGCGCCCCTGCTTGGCGGAGCCGCCGGCGGAATCGCCCTCGACAATGTAGAGCTCGGTCAGTTCCGGATCGCGCTCGGAACAATCGGCCAGTTTGCCGGGCAAGCCACCACCGGTGAGGGCGCCTTTGCGAATGGTTTCGCGGGCTTTGCGGGCGGCTTCGCGCGCGCGCGCGGCGGTCAGCACCTTGTCGAAAATACGGCGGGCGACCGGCGGATTTTGATCGAAGAAAGTCATCAACCCTTCGTAAACGACCGAGTTGACGATGCCGTCGATCTCGGTGTTGACCAGTTTCACTTTGGTCTGCGATTCGAAGCGCGGGTTGGGGAGTTTGATGCTGAGCACGGCGGTCAGGCCTTCGCGAACGTCGTCCCCGGAAATGGTCGGGTCTTTTTCCTTCAGCAGGTTGGTGGTGCGCGCGTACTGGTTCACCGCTTTGGTCAAAGCCGTGCGGAAGCCGGTCAAATGAGTGCCGCCATCGGGATTGGGGATGGAATTGGCAAAGGGGAGAATCTGGTCGTTGTAGCTGTCGTTGTACTGCATGACCACATCGACAAAAACTTCATCGCGCTGGCGGGAAATGACCACCGGTTTCGGGTGAATGACCTGTTTGTTCTCGCCTAACTGTTTCACGAACTCTTCGATGCCGTGCTTATAGAAGAAGGTTTCCTTCTTCAACGGGTCGACTCGCTCGTCCGCGAGGGAGATTTCCAGGCCCGGATTCAGGAAGGCCAGCTCGCGCAGCCGGCTGGCCAGGCGCTCGAACTTGAATTCCGTAGTGATGGTAAAGATCGTCGCGTCCGGCAGGAACGTGATGAGAGTGCCGCTGTGCTTTTTGTTTTTGACTTCGCCGATGACGCTGAGTTTGTCGGTCGTTTTTCCGCGGGCGAAAGCCATGTGATGAACCTTGCCGTCGCGCGTGACTTCAACCTTAAACCAATCGGAGAGAGCGTTGGTGCACTTGGCCCCGACACCGTGCAGGCCTCCGGAATATTTGTAGGCGCCCTGCCCGAATTTTCCGCCGGCGTGCAGATTGGTGAGCACAAGTTCAACTGCCGGCATCTTCCATTTCGGATGGATATCAACCGGGATACCGCGGCCGTTATCGCGCACCGAGACGGACCCGTCCACGTGCACGGTGACCTCTACCTTGGTGCAATAGCCGGCGAGGTGCTCGTCGATGGAGTTATCGAGCACTTCGAAGACGAGATGATGCAAACCGCGTTCATCGGGATCGCCGATATACATCCCGGGCCGTTTGCGCACGGCCTCCAAACCTTCCAGCTTGTCGATCTGGGCGGCGTCGTACTTCTGGGATTTTAAGATTTCGGTGCTGTCTTTTCTTGAATTTTCTTCGCTCAAATTCTTGTCGTCAGGGGGAGGCAAAACAGCGGCTCGCATGGGTGGAAAGAAACATAGGCAGAAAAGGCATCAGGACAACTAAATATCTGGTGTTTTCTTGACCTTTTTTACCCTACCTGTAGGTGCCCGGTCCAGCCCCAAACCCATGATATGGTGTTTTCGCCCCAGGCTGGGAAATGTGGGATTTCAGTGCCTTGACCGAACCGGTTTAGGCTCGGAAACTAGGGGCTCAAATGCGCTTCCAAACCCTCTATGAAGGCCGGTGGATTTTTGCGATTCTGGCCGTCCTGGCTGGTGCCGGCTGGCTGTTGAGCCCCTGGCTTTCGCTCCTCTTCGTGGCCCTGATTTTTTATACGGTAGCCTTTTTTCGCGACCCGGACCGGGCGGTGCCGGCGGAGGAAAGCGCGGTAGTGGCCGCTGCGGATGGGGTGGTGGCGGATATCACGGAGATCGATGAGCCCGACGTCTTGCAGGCGCGGCTGCGGCGGGTGGGCATTTTTCTTTCGGTGTTTGACGTGCACACCAATCGCGCGCCGGTGGCGGGGCGAATTATCTACCGACAGCACCGTGAAGGTCTTTGCCTGGACGCGCGGCGCCCCGATTGCGCGGAGAAAAATGAAGCGATGACATGGGCTTTCCAGAACCCGCGCGTGACCGTGGTAGTGCGGCAGCT
>DASXIK010000099.1:0-5149 GCA_036498025.1 Chthoniobacterales bacterium | reverse complement strand
GTGCGCGCGAAAGGAATCACATCGCGGATATTGGGAACGCCGGTAACGAACATGAGCATGCGCTCAAAACCGAGGCCGAAACCGGCATGCGGCACCGTGCCGTAGCGCCGCAAGTCGAGATACCATTTGTAATCCGCCGGATCCATTTTGTGCCGCCGCATGTTTGCTTCCAGGACGTCGAGCCGTTCTTCGCGCTGGCTGCCTCCGACGATTTCGCCGATCCCGGGCACGAGCAGATCCATCGCCGTGACCGTTTTATCGTCGTCGTTCAAGCGCATGTAGAACGGCTTGATCTCCTTCGGGTAGTTGAAAACCGTCACCGGGCTTTTGAAATGTTTCTCCGTCAGCCAGCGCTCATGTTCTGATTGCAGATTGAGTCCGTAGCCGACCGGGAACTCGAATTTTTCGCCGCTCTTGGCCAGCAAATCAATGGCTTCGGTGTAAGAAATTCGCTGAAACGGCCGCTCCACCACAAAATCAAGGCGCGCCATCAGCTCCTTGTCGACAAATTTGGCAAACAGCTCGAGGTCGTCCGGACATTTTTCTCGAATGTCGCGCACCAGATACTTCACGATCTCCTCGGCCAGGTCCATGTCGCCGGCCAGATCGCAGAAAGCCATCTCCGGCTCGATCATCCAGAACTCGTTCACGTGCCGCGAAGTGTTGGAGTTTTCCGCGCGAAAAGTTGGCCCAAAGGTGTAGACCTTGGACAGCGCGCAGGCAAACGCCTCCGCCTCCAGCTGGCCACTGACCGTCAGGTAAGTTTGCCGGGCAAAGAAATCCTTCGCGTAGTCAACGTTCCCATCCGCTGTGCGCGGCGGATTTTTTAGATCGAGCGCGGTGACGCGAAACAATTCCCCCGCCCCTTCGCAATCGCTTCCGGTGATGATGGGAGTGTGCACATAGACGAAGCCGCGCTCCTGGAAAAACTGATGAATGGCGAAGGCCAGCCGGCTGCGTACGCGAAAGACGCAACCAAAGAGATTGGAGCGCGGACGGAGATGCGCGATTTCGCGGAGAAATTCCGGGGTGTGTCCTTTCTTCTGCAGCGGATAGGTGTCGTCCGCCTGGCCCACGATGTCGATACTGCCGGCGATCACTTCCCATTTTTGGCCTTTTCCCTGCGAGGCCACTAATTCGCCCTGCACAATAATCGACGCTCCCGTGGTCAGACGCTGCACCGCTTCATAATTCGGCAGCGTGTTCTTCGCGATGATCTGAAGATTCTTCAGCGAAGATCCGTCGTTCAGCTCGATAAACGAGAAATCTTTGGAATCGCGCCGGGTGCGGACCCAGCCCTGGACCAGGATGGCAGAAAGAGGCGCGGCGCTGTGGAGCGCTTCTTTGACGGGAGTTGCCTTGAGGGAATCAGTCACGGGGATAAGAAAGAGAGGAAACGCCCAATGCTCAACGCTCCATGTCCAACTTTCAACTGAAACGGCTCGCTGGCCCTGCGGCTTGCGCGAAGAGAAGGAGCTGCCACCGTTTAAGGAATTGGCCTGATCGCTCTTCTCGTGAGAAGAAATTCATCTCCGTCTTCATGGGCTTGGCAGCTTTGTCTCGGGCTGACCGTTTTGCTCGCGCCCCATGGGCAGGCCCAGATCGAAATGGGCGGCGCTCGCATCGATGTGATTTTCGAATCGCAAGATTCCGAAGCACAGCGCACATCCATTTTGAATTGGGTTACGACGGCGGCCCGGGCGGTCACGGTATACTACGGTCGTTATCCCGTGAGCCACGCGACGGTGCGGATTCGCTCCACTGCGGGCGACCGGATTGGTTCGGGACACACCTTCGGCACAAAAGAGGGCGCGGTCATCCAGGTGGCAGTCGGCAGTTCTACGACAAACGCGACTTTCAACTCGGACTGGCTCTTGACTCATGAAATGGTGCACCTCGCCTTTCCCGACGTGGCCGATCAACATCATTGGATTGAGGAAGGGATTGCGACATACGTCGAACCGATCGCCAGGGTGCGGATCGGGAATTTAACCGCCGAGAAGGTTTGGTCGGACGTGGCCAGAGATTTGCCGCAAGGTCTGCCCGAACCGGGGGATCGCGGTCTCGATTTTACGCATACCTGGGGCAGAACCTACTGGGGTGGCGCGTTGTTTTGTTTCCTGGCCGATATCGAAATTCATCGCCGCACGGCCAACCGGAAAGGTCTGGGGGACGCGCTCCGGGGAGTTCTGAACGCGGGCGGCAATATCACGGTCGAGTGGGATTTGGAGCGAGCGTTGAAGGCCGGCGACGCGGCCACCGGAGCTTCCGTGTTGCAGGAGCTATATGCCGCCATGCGGTCGCAACCGCACCCGGTGGACCTGGACGACCTGTGGAAACAACTCGGAATCGAGCGACACGGAAATACGGTTTCCCTGAAGAAGGACGCACCGCTGGCAGCGGCCAGGAATGCCATCATGACGGGACCGTAGCGGGGCGTTGTGCCGGCTTCGGAGGGGGAAAATCACCCGGCTGCGACGGATTAATGAATCCAAGGCGGGCCATCGGACGGATAGCCTTCCAAAATGGATAACGAATTTTGTGGCTTTCGAGACACGTTCTGCCTGAAACTCCCCTTTCCTGTCCCTATGCGCGAAGTGATTATCGCTCGGCCTTATCCCGGCGCTCCATCCAAAACCATCAGCCCACGCTTACTTCGCTCGCGAATTTCTTCCAGCCCGTCGCGCGACGGGCTGCCTGACCAGATTTATCCGGACCGGCCCCGACTCCGTTCGAGGAATTCCGAATCCGGGTAATAACCAACAAAGAAAGAACAACACATGAAATCAAAAGCAATAATTGCCGGCGCCGCAGTGGCCGGCTTAGTGAGTGGTTCGTTCGCGGTGCAGACGCATGCCGCCAACGTTTCGAGCAAAGCCGGGATATCGCTGCAGCAAATGGCCAGCCATAAGGCGGACAAGCACGCCTGCAAAGGAAACAACTCCTGTAAAGGCAAGGGCGGCTGCAAGACCGGAGACAACGGCTGCAAGGGAAAGAATTCCTGCAAAGGAAAAGGCGGTTGCGCCACCGATGGCAGCAAGCCCGCCCCGAGTCCCTCGTAGGAAACTGCGCGCCCTGCGCGCTAACAGTCAGTGCTGGAAAGCCGGAGTTCCATCCTCCGGCTTTTCGGCCAGCGGACGATGCCGGCCGTCAATGTGTCAGCGGATGCAAGACACCAAAGAGATTCCTCGTCCCGTGATATGTGGAGCCCGGTCCGAAAGCTGATAACTATTCCGCTCTTTTTGGCCATGTTGCTGCCCGCAGCGGTGGCCCAGGAAAAGAAACAAGCTCAAATCGAGTGGCGGGAATGGTCCGAGGGAATTTTCGACCAGGCCAGGAAGGAGAACCGCTTTGTCCTGCTCGATCTCGAAGCCGTCTGGTGTCACTGGTGCCACGTGATGGACGCGGAAACCTACCGCGACCCGAAAGTCATCGCTCTGATTCAGTCGCGTTACCTTGCGGTCAAGGTTGATCAGGATTCGCGCCCCGATATTTCGAACCGCTACGAAGATTTCGGATGGCCGGCCACCGTTGTCTTCAACACCGACGGCAGCGAGATCGTAAAGCGACAGGGTTACATCCCCCCAAGACCGATGGCTTCAATGCTTCAGGCCATTATCGACGATCCATCGCCCGGACCGTCGATCGTGAAGGAAGAGCCGATCGTGACCGACGACGCAGCCGGATTAAGGCCCGCAGTGCGCGAGAAATTGGACCGCGAACTGCGCGACGATTACGATCACAAGAATCGCGGCTGGGGCACAGTGCAGAAGTTTCTCGATTGGGACATCATCGAGTATGCCATCGGGCAAGCGCTCGCCGGAGATCAGGCGTTCGAACAAATGGCGCGCGAAACCCTGGAGGCGCAACGCAAACTGATCGACCCGGTCTGGGGCGGAGTTTACCAATATTCAACCGACGGCGACTGGGAGCATCCGCACTTCGAAAAAATCATGCAGATGCAGGCAGAGAACCTGCGCATTTACGCGCAAGCCTACGCGCTTTGGAAAGATCCGACTTACCTGCACGCGGCCGGGCAGATCCGCGATTATCTGCGGAATTTTCTGACCAGCCCGGAAGGAGCCTTCTACACCAGCCAGGATGCGGACCTCGTGCGCGGAGTACATTCCGCAGATTACTTTGCCTTAAACGACAAAGAGCGCCGGCGCCGCGGACTTCCCCGCGTCGATCACCATATCTATGCGCGGGAGAATGGCTGGGCCATTAATGCTCTGGCCACGCTCTATGCGGTCACTGGAGATGCCGCCGACCGCGTCGCGGCCGAACGGGCGGCGGACTGGATTATCAAATATCGATCGATCGCGGGTGGCGGATTTCGGCACGATGAGAACGACTCCGGCGGGCCGTACTTTGGCGACAGTGTCTACATGGCGCGCGCCTTCTTGAAACTTTACGAGGTCACCGCGGAGCGCCGCTGGCTGCAACGGGCGAAGGAGACCACGGCTTTCGCGGCCGACCATTTCAAGGGGAGTGCCGGCTATGTCTCGGTAGGGAACGGGCTCGGGTCGAAATTGACGCCCAAGCCGCAAACCGACGAGAACGTGGCTTTCGCTCGCCTAACGAACCTGTTATTCCATTACACGGGCGACGCTCAGGATCGGGCGCGCGCGGAGGCGGCTATGCGCTACCTGGCTGTGCCATCCGTGGCAGACGCCCGCGGATTTCAAGTGGGCGGTATTCTTCTGGCCGATCGCGAGCTGAGCGGGCCGCCGCTGCACCTGACTGTCGTAGGCGGCAAGAAGGATACCGCGGCCAGGGCTTTGTTCGCCGCCGCTGTGCTCCAGCCGGCCACCTACCGGAGAATTGAATGGTGGGATAAAGCGGAGGGCCCGATGCCCAACCCGGACGTCGAATATCCGCAATTCGACAAGGCCGCGGCATTCGTCTGCACCGACCGGCGCTGCTCCATGCCGATTTTCGATCCGGCGAAAATAAGTTCCTTTACCAAGTCTGACCAGCGCGCAGCGCGACCGTGACTGCCCTCTTCTGAAGCAACCACCGGCTATCGTTGCAGCGCCTGTCGGAGATGCGGGACTACACGTTTAGTGAATTCAACCGAGTCGCCCGCGGAAAGATGGGACCATTCAGGGCAGTCAAAGCCCTTTAACTCCGGATAATCCTCAAAATA
>DASXIK010000098.1:0-1725 GCA_036498025.1 Chthoniobacterales bacterium | reverse complement strand
TTCTTCAGCGATCCGCAGAAGCTGGTTGGATAAAATCAGGACCGCGTTGCGCCCATGGTCATTTCCCTCAGGATAAGGCTTGCGGCCAACAGTGCGCTTGTTACGCGCCATCGCCGGCAAGGCGGCGTAGCGCCGGATCGCCCGGCGGAAAAAGCCGGCAATCGGAGCTTGGCAACCGGCAAATACCGGTCCAAAGATTCCTGCTGGCAATCTTTGAGGCTGCGGGTACGCTATTTCATATGAATCCGTGTGGACGTTTTGTCGCTGCAGCATGCGTTCTGGTCGCCGGCCTCGGCATCGGCGCAGAATCTCCGCGCCTTCCCGCTGACCAGATGGCCAAGGCCGTGCGCACTGACGCCATCAGCATTCCCACGCCGGGCGAGCTCTTTGCCGCCTTGGAAAAGCCGGGCAAACCAAATTGGTCGGGGCAGTTTCGCGGGCCGATGCCCACGACCTACCGAAACCGGGCGCAGATTGCGCTGAACCTGGGCGGCCTGATCGCCGATGGCTTCATCGCCGTGGAAGCGCAGGACAGCCAGCAGGTCAAGAACATCGGGACGGACATCGTCAAGATGGCCAAGGCCCTCGGGGTCAGTGAAAATATTCTCAGCCGCGGCAGCAGCATTAACGAATTTGCCGAGAATAACGAATGGGACGCGCTCCAGGAAGAGCTCGAGGCCACCCAGAACGAAGTCAAGAGCTCCATGCAATCGCACAGCGACCAGGATCTTGTCATCCTCGTTAGTCTGGGCGGATGGATCCGCGGCACCCAGGCCGTCAGCGCCGCCGTCATGCAAAATTACGACGAACGCAGCGCCAAGGTTTTGCGGCAGCCGGCTCTGGTCAATTTCCTGCACGCCAAAATGAACGATTGCTCACCGGAGATGCGCGATAACCCGCTGGTCAAGACGGTGAGCGAGCAGCTCGCCGCGATGGAGCAACTGGTAGCGTTTCCGCCGGGCCAGGCCCCAACCGCGGATGACGTGAAAAAAGTCAACCAGGCGGTCGGGCGCATCATGGAAACAATTCAGCGCAAACCCGATTCCAAATGACGCGCCTCCTTTCTCTCCTGCTCGCCGGCGTTCTCCTTTTTCCGCCGGCGCTTCGCGCGGAATCCGACAAGGAAGTAGAAGCGCACAAGGCCGTACTCGATCTTTCGGGGGCGTTCACCAACGACGGATTTAAGATTCGCGACGGCCACTGGTCGGGCGCCCTGAAATCAGGTGAACACGTGCTCGTGGCCGTCAATTTGTACGCCGGAAACCAATACTGGTTCGCCGTGGCTTCCGTGGAGCCCGCCAAGAAAGTCGAGGTCGCGGTTTATGATGAGGCCGGGAAACTGGTCACCACGGAAGGTTATAGCGAAGGCGAGCGTGCCGCCGCCGGCTTCTCCCCCGCGAACAGCGGCCAATATTATATCTCCGTCGGCCTCCTCGAAGGCGGCGAAAGCAGTTTCTGCCTGGTTTACTGCTATAAATAAGAGGCCCGGGGAACGGCATTAGCTTTGGCCATTCCTGGTTATGCAACCAGGCCGGGCTATCGAGTCACTGCTGTTTTCCTTTCTGTTGCTCACTTTCGAGGGCGGCTGTTCCCATACCAATACGCGCCGCCACGGCTCCCCGGAAAAAGCCTACGCCGTTAGCGCGGACTCGACCCCTCTCTATTATCACAGTCCGAGCCAGGGCGGCGGCCCCAGCCAGATCCTCGTTCGCGGCACGCCCGTGA
>DASXIK010000097.1:0-3583 GCA_036498025.1 Chthoniobacterales bacterium | reverse complement strand
GTAGAGTAACGCGTGCGTGCCGATGATGATCTGGGGTTCGTGCACATCCTGGGTAGCGCACGCGTCTCGCGTGCTGGCCGCGTCGTCTCGACGCGGCGAACTTTGATTGAGACTCTCGGAATCCGCCGTCCAAACCCAGGGATAATCCTGGTTGGGTGTCACAAGGGATGCATCCCACGGATTCCGCACAATGTAATGGAATTTCTCAGCCAGATCCCGATCGGATTGTATGTAGCGGTCGAACTGTTCCTTTTCCCACACGGAACCCTTCGTCCCTTCGAGCTCGTTAATTTCGTGCGCCGAAAAGGATTTTATCGATCGCAGCAGTTCGCCTAACTGCCAAAATTCAGCCTCATCTTCCCCGGATTTTGTTCCCTTTATCCAAGGCTGCATTAGAAAGTGGACATGGTCCGGCATGACGCAGGCAGCAAACAATTCATAACGTTGCCCATGAAAATGGCGCAGCGCGTTGAGCACAAGAGTGCGCGCCTCGGGCGAGAGGTGGCGGTGCTTTCTTGTAGCGAGGGTCACGGCATAAATGGCCCACGGTTTTTCAAAATGAGGAAGCCGCCGTCTGGAATAGCGCGCGCCCTCGTTCCGGACGTCCAGACCATCTAAAGTTCGCGACGCCGAGACAGCGTCGCCAGCACGCGAGACGCGTGCGCTACCCGGATTCATCGCCCTCTCAAACAAAGGCAAGGGCGCGTTATCCTCCTGGCGGGCGGCGGTGCGGAGGGCGAGGCGCAGGCCCAGCGGCTCCAGCCAGCGCCGCAGGACGGCGTAGTGTTGCTCGGCCAGGATCTGGGTAGGCGCCATGAGGGCGGCTTGAAATCCCGCCTCGACCGCCAGGAGCATGGTGGCTATGGCCACCACCGTTTTGCCCGAACCGACATCACCCTGGAGCAGACGGTTCATCGGGTACTGCGCGGCCAGGCCGGCTCTGATTTCCGCAATCACCTTCTCCTGCGCATTCGTTAGCCCAAAAGGCAGCTGTTCCACAAAACGGGCAAGCAACTTCCCGCCCCCGCAATGGGGACCTCCGGAGCGACCAGCGGAATGAGCGCGCCGCGCCGCAATCAACATCTGCATGGCAAAGAACTCGGATAAGACCAGGTGCTGGCGCGCGCTCTTCAATTGCTCCCAACTCTCCGGGAAATGAATCGCCTGCAACGCGCCACGACGATCGCCCGTGACCAAACGCGCCGGAGCCGGCGTGGGCAAGGGCTCATCCGGCAACTCCTGCAAGACCCTGTAGATGAGACTGCGCAGCACCCGCTGAGAGACGCCTTCCGTGGCCGGATAGATGGGCGTGATCCGGCGAAAATGAATCGAGATTTCGTCGTCCGATTCAACGACCTCAAATTCGGGGTGATCCAGGCAAATGCGTTTCCCGCGCAGGCGCGGTTTGCCGAAGACCACGAGCTGTTGGCCGGTGGCGATCATTTTCTGGACGTAATGCAGATTAAACCATCGGCAGACCAGCGGCTGGCTTAGGGCATCAGCGTTGGACTCCTGCAAAGTGACCTCGAAGATTTTCTTCCAGCCGCCAAACCTCCGGAGTGCTGTGTTCACCACTTCGCCGCACAGGCATACCGGCGTTTCACTTTCTTCGCGTGGGAACCCGGCAAATTCCTGGCGGTCTTCATAGCGTCTCGGATAATGGGTCAGCAAATCCTCCACCGTCTCGATGGCGAGGCGGCGCAGAGCCGTCACCCGCGGACGCGGGATCCATTCAAGCTCGAGAAGCGGTTGAGAAATCTCCATTAGTTGACTGGCTGGGATTGCCGCAAAGCCTGGACGTGCAAGTCCAGCCTGGCTTCGCCTAAATATTCCCCCGCTTTGATGCGGAAAGCGACGTCCCAAGGCGGCGGTGGCAGCTCGACCCCGGCGCCGTCAAAGAAAACCGCGCGGTGATGATGATTTCTCTGACGCAAACGCAGAAGGAGATGCTTGTCCTTTAAGACGCGTGGAGTTGTCACCGACTCAACTTCCCGCGCGTAAAATAACGGCTGCGGATTGCCGTTGCCAAACGGCTGCAGCAACTCATGCCAGCGCAGGAATTCGAAGTTCACCTCGGAAAGGGCGATCTCGTGATCGATTCGCAGCCGCGGCTGCAGTTGCTCATCGGAAAGAAGTTCCCGGGCGGCACGTCGAAAGGCATCGCTAAATCCAGCGAGATTCTTCTCGCTCAAGGTCAGACCGGCAGCCATCTCGTGTCCGCCATATTTGTTGAGCCATTCGTGACAACGGGCCAATGCCTCCACCAGGGACAAGCCTTCGATGCTGCGGCCGCTCCCTTTCCCCTGCCCGGCCTCGTCAAAACCGATGACGATGGCGGGCCGATGAAATTTCCGCGCAAGACGCGAGGCCACAATGCCTAAAACCCCGGGATGCCAGTCGCGCGCTCCCACGACAATGGCCGCGTGAATGCTGCTGTCATATTCCGCCAGGATTTTTGCTTCCGCGGCCGCGAAGATTTGCCGTTCCACCTCCTGGCGCTCGCGATTCTGCTGGTCCAGCGATTCTGCCAGAAGGTCGGCTTCCGCAGGGTCGGTAGTCAGCAGGAGACGCAGGGCCTTCTCCGCCGTGGTTAGCCGGCCGGCGGCATTCAGGCGGGGACCAAGTCGAAACCCGATGTGTTCTGGCAGCACCGGCCCGCGCACGCCACTGACTTTCAGCAGCTTCTTCAGGCCAGGGCGCAGGCTACGGGCAATTTCTTCCGCCCCTTTCTGCACAAGGACGCGATTTTCGCCCTGCAAGGGAACAATGTCCGCGACCGTGCCCAGCGCCACCAAGTCGAGGTGCGAGCGCAAATCGAACCCGGGCACCGGGCGCGTCTTGAGCAGCGCGTGGCTCAGCTTGAAAACAATGCCCACGCTGCAGAGATAATGGAAGGGCGAAGCCGGATCCGTTTTCGGATTCACCAAGGCGACACATTCCGGCAGCGACGCCTTGGGCTCGTGGTGATCGAGCACGACCACGTCCACACCGTGCTCCCGCAGTTGTCTGATTTCCGCGACGGAGGAAGTACCGCAGTCAACCGCGACCAGGAGTTGTGGCTGATGCTGCTGCAAACAGCGTTCCATGCTTTCGTGGCTCAAGCCGTAGCCTTCCTCCATGCGCATGGGCAGAAATAAGGCCGGGCTCGCCCCGTATGCGCGAAGCACGCTATCCAGCAAGGCCAGAGAGGTGACACCATCCACGTCGTAATCGCCGAAGAGCACGATGCGTTCGCCCTGATCGAAGGCCGCCAGCAAACGCGTCACCGCCTGGTTCATCTCCGGCAGAAGAAAGGGATCGCCCAGGACTTTCAGGCGCGGGTGGAGAAAATTCTCCACCTCTTCGCGGCAAACGAAGCCCTTGCGGGCGAGCATTCGCGAAATACACGGAGAGCCGCAAACCTCGCTCCATGCGATCGGCCCGCCTTCCAGTTTTTCCGGCAGGGCGATGATCCACTGGCTTTGCACCGATTATTTTACTCCAGCGCGGCGCGGGTCACAAGATGAGGAGCCAACCGGGGGCGGAGGCGCGCTCCCATCTTTCGCTAAAGCAAACGCAGACCGGCCTGGTGTTCTTTGAGCAA
>DASXIK010000096.1:0-4189 GCA_036498025.1 Chthoniobacterales bacterium | reverse complement strand
GGACGATTCACGCGCCTGCGCGAATCTGGGTAGCGCACTCGTCTCGAGTGCTGGTTGCGGCGTCTCGCCGCAACAATCTTTAAATCCAAGTCGCGAAGACGAGACGTCTTCGCCAGCACTCGGGACGAGTGCGCTACCCGGACGTTTGCGACCCCTGGGCACCGTAGCCTTGGCGACGCTGATGCCCTCCCATTCATTACTCCCATGAACTTCCTGGCCTCCGGGGGTTGCTCGCTTGATTGTTGCTGGGTATCGTAGCTGCTCGCACCGGGGGTGCGAACCTCATCACCCATGCAAAAAATTGGATTTTCCGAAGCTCTCGACTCGATCGTGGCCAGCGATGCGCGTTACGCGCGCGACGCCTACGTTTTTTTGCGCGACGCGCTGGATTTCACGACCAAGCAGCAGAAGAAGATCAAGGGCACAACCGTGCGTCACGTGGCCGGTCCGGAGTTGCTCGAAGGTGTTCGCCAGTATGCCCTGAAGGAATTCGGGCCCATGGTCGTCACAGTTTTTTCCGCGTGGGGAATCAACCGCTGCGAGGACATCGGGCACATGGTCTTTAACCTGATCGGCGCGGGAATTTTCGGAAAAACTGATGAAGATTCCATGGACGATTTCAGAAGTGTCTACGACTTTGAGGAGGCTTTTGTGAAGCCGTTCGTTCCGGACAAAGTGCCGCCGGCTCCGTTGCCGCCGGGCTTGCCCGCGCCGAAGTCTTTATGAGCGGCCCCGGGCCGCGCCTCGCCTTGATCGGCGCCCTTATGCTTAACCTTGCCACTTCGAAAGCCGCCGTGTTACCGGACCCTTCCGCGGTCACCGTCCCGCCCACGGGCGCGCAAAAATGGGTCCTGCCGAATGGCCTGACCGTCATCGTGAAGGAAGACCACAGCGCGCCGGTCGCCAGCGTGCAGGCGTGGTGCGCCACCGGCAGCATCAACGAGGATGAACACCTGGGCGCGGGTTTGTCGCACATTCTCGAGCACATGCTCTTTAAAGGGACCAAGACTCAATCGAACAGCGCGATCGCCCAAAAAATTCAGGACGTCGGCGGTTATATCAACGCTTACACCTCGATTGATCGCACGGTTTTCTGGATCGACGTGCCCAAGGCCGGCGTGGCCACGGCGCTCGGCATTTTGTCCGACGCCATGATGAATTCGACTCTGCCGCCGGATGAGTATCTCAAGGAACAAGAAGTGATCCGCCGGGAGTTTGCCATGGGATTCGACGATCCCGACCGCATGGCCGGGCAACTTCTCTTTGCCACCGCCTATCAGCGCCACCCTTACCGTCTGCCGGTCATCGGGCAGCTCGAAGTCTACAACCAGCTCACGCAGGAGCAGGTGATGCAATATTACAAATCGCGCTACGTTCCCAACAACCTGACCTTCGTGGTGGCGGGCGACGTGGAGGGGGAAAAAATTCACCAGCAGCTGACGGATTTCTTCAAGGATTATCCCGAGAAATCACTCCGGCCCATTTTCATTCCGGCGGAACCGCTGCAACTCGGCCGGCGCGAGGCTCACCAGGAATTTCCCACGGAGCTGACGCGGCTGTCGCTGGCGTGGCATGTGCCCGAGGTGACGCATCCGGATGTGCCCGCGCTGGATTTGCTTTCCTCCATTCTCGGCGAAGGCCGCAGCTCGCGTCTGTATCGGCAAGTTCGCGAGGAGACGGGTTTGGCCTACGCAGTCGCCGCTTTCTCCTACACCCCGGGAGATCCCGGCTTGCTTGGCCTGGACGCGACCGTCGAGCCGGCGAAGCGCGAGGACGTTCAGGATCTCATGCTGAAGATCGTCGAAGAGGTGAAACAGGCCGGAGTGACAGCGGAAGAGCTGACCAAGGCGAAAAAGATGTCGCTCAGCCATCATCTCGGAGGTCTCACGACCATGCGCGGACAGGCCTCCGACATCGGGTCGAACTGGCTGCTCACACGCAATCTGAATTTCAGCCGCGATTATCTCGATGCCGTTCAGAAGGTGACGCTCGACGATATCAAACGCGTGGCCGGGAAATACCTGGTGGACGACAATCTCACGATCACCTCCCTGAATCCGAAAGGTTCGCTCGCGGCCAAGGCCGGTCCGGCCAAGCCGGTGATGGCCAGCGAGGTGCAGAAGATCGAGCTATCCAACGGCCTGCGGGTGTTGGTGCGCGAAGACGCGCGCCTGCCGCTCGTGTCCATGACCGCGGTTTTTCGGGGCGGGCTGCTGGCGGAAACGCCGCGTACCAACGGGATCACACGCCTGGCGGCAAAATCGTTGCTCAAAGGAACGAAAACGCGCACAGCTGAGCAAATCTCCGGCGAAATCGAGGCCGTCGGCGGAGCCATCTCGAGTGATGCCGGCAATAATAGCTTGAGCGTGAACATGGACGTCACTAGGCCCGACTTCAAACTTGGCGTGACCATCCTGGCGGACGTGCTGCTCAACGCCACCATGCCGGAAAAAGCGGTGGCGCGAGAAAAGGAAGTGCAGATTGCCGGCATCAAGCAGGAAGAGGAGCAACTCATGACCGTGGCGCGCAACATCATGCGAGCGGCGCTATTCCACGACCATCCTTATGCCTTGCGCGGCGGCGGGACGGTGGACTCGGTCCAGCGATTGAGTCCGAAGGATCTGCTCGATTTTCGGGATCGTTATGTGGTGGCGAAGAACGGCGTTATCTCTGTCTTTGGCAACGTCCGGGCGGAGGAAGTGAAACAACTCTTTGAAGAGGCTCTCGGAAAAATGAAACCAGGCGCGCTGGCCCTGGGCGATGCGCCCAAGCCGGCCCCGCTGGCCCGGATTGAGCCGGTCGACGCCCGCCGCGACAAGGCCCAGGCCGTCCTCATGGTCGCTTATAGCGGAGCCGACGTTTTCAGTCCGGATCGGCACGCGTTGGAATTGATTGATGAAGCGAGCAGCGATTTGGGGTCGCGTTTTTTCATCCGAATTCGGGAGAAAATGGGACTGGCCTACTACGTGGGGGCCAGTCAGGTGCAGGGATTGGTTCCGGGTCTTTTCGCATTCTACGCGGGAACCGATCCGGCCAAGCTCGACCCGGTGAAGACGGCCCTGCTCGATGAAATCAATAAACTGGCCAGCGACGGTCTAACGACCGAAGAACTGGCGCGGGCCAAGAAAAAATTGATTGGGCAACAGCAAATTTCCAATCAAAGCAACGACACATTTGGTTTCCAGTGCGGGCTCGATGAACTTTACGGGCTCGGGTTCAATTATCACAAATCGCTGGAAACCGACATCGAGAAGGTGACCTCGGAGGATATCAAGCGGGTGGCGGCAAAATATTTCCGCGGCCAGCCGTATGTCCTGGCTACGGTTCAGCCACCGGATGGTGCCTCTCCCACGAAAGGAAATTGAGTCATGGCTGAAGTGCAAACCAACACCCAAAGCGGCGAGCTGGCGCAACGTTTCGTCGAGTTTGTCATGATGCAGGCGCAGAACGCCGCGCTTTTTCTCGGCCAGATTCCCAATCCCCAGACAGGCCAGGGTGAAGTGAACCTGGAGCTGGCCCGGATGTTCATCGATCAGCTGGCCATGATTCAGGAGAAGACGCGCGGAAATTTGTCTCAGGAGGAAGCGACCGTTCTGCGCAACGCCATTTCCAATTTGCAGATGGCCTTCGTGGAAGTCTCGCAGCACGAGCAAGAGAGCGGCGGTGCTCCTGCACCGGCACCACCACCGGCCACGGCCGATGCCGTCCCCGCGGTGAACGACGAGCCCGTGGTCACGCCACCCGCGGCTGACGATTCGGAATCGAAAAAGAAATTCACCAAGAGCTACGGCTCCTGAGAAGGCAGGGTAGGGCCGCCGCGCTGCGTCCCTACCAGCGCATGTCATCCTGAGCCGCGGAGACGGCGAAGGATCTCCCCTATTCAGGCGGCGTCACCCAAACTTACTTTGTGTAATCAACACAGCGGGCGCGAGGTCCCTCGCTTGCGCTCGGGATGACAGCGCCCGAGGTGAAGCCTGCGGAGTGGCCGCCGCCGCGCCGCGGCCCTACCTAACGCTTGGCCTTTTTCCGGACGGTGATGGTGTCGGCGGCGGGCGTCGGAGAAGGGGAGGGGTATGCCTTGGTCGAGGGATAGATGAGCCGCCATGGCTGACTCTTCACCGTATTGGTGAAATCGGTCAGGTTCTTGCCACTCTCGAGCAATTGTGGTCCCAAGTCGGTCATGATCGAC
>DASXIK010000095.1:0-7639 GCA_036498025.1 Chthoniobacterales bacterium | reverse complement strand
GCCGCATGCTTCCCACGGCCGATGAGATCAAGTCTGTTCAGAGGACCTTGGAACGGGAGTCCGTCGTTGGGCAATGGCTGCTGCCGCGAGCGCAATCTGTCCTGACCGGCCTGCTGCACGCGGGGAATGAGCAGGTCTATCCCGGCCGCGGTCCATGGCTCTTCTACCGGGCGGACGTCGACTCCGTCATCGGCCAGCCGTTTCTTGATCCAAACTGGCTGAAGTCGCGCGCCCACAATGCCGGTGTCCAGCCGGACGCGGTGCGCGCCATCGTTGATTTTCACGACCAGCTGGCATGGCGCGGAATTGATCTCATCGTCATGCCCGTACCGGTCAAGCCAAGCGTTGACGGCGAAATGCTGGCGCCGGGCTCGGGCGACTCGCGGCTTTTCGAAAACGCCTCTTTCGGGCAGCTGAAGAGGCAACTCGAAGGCGCGGGCGTGCGCGTCTTTGATCCTGCGCCGGTGCTCCGCGCGCATGCCGCCCATTCCTATCTCCAAAGCGACACCCACTGGCGGCCGGAGACCATGGAATTCGTGGCCCAGCAATTGGCCAATCAAGTAGGCGCCAACCCGAGTGCCGCGCCCCTCCAAATCACCGGGAAGAAGATCACCGGCCTCGGCGACATTGCGCGAATGTTGAAACTGCCGCCGGCCCAACTGGCGCGCTACAATGAGGAGATCACCATCCACCCGGTGATCAACAGCGAGGGCCCGTGGCGAGCGGACCCGAAAGCCGATCTGCTCCTGCTGGGCGACAGTTTTGCCAACATCTTCTCGCTCGCGGCGCTCGGCTGGGGTGAATCAGCCGGCCTGGCCGAACATCTCAGCTCCGCCCTTGGCGGCCGGCCGCTTGATTGCATCCTTCGCAACAGCGACGGCGCCTTTGCCACGCGCGAAATTCTTAGCCGCGACCTCGCGCGCGGTCACGATCGCTTGGCCGGGAAGAAGCTGGTCATTTGGGAATTTGCCACCCGCGAGCTCGCTTTCGGAAACTGGAAGCATCTCGACATGGCTGTTGGCCATCCGCCATCCGCGCATTTTTTTGTCCCGCCAGTCGGCCAAAAAATTCAGGCGACGGCGACGGTGGAATCGGTTTCCAGTGTGCCGGTTCCCGGAAGTGCGCCCTATGCGGATCACATCATGGCGGTTCACCTGGTCGATGTGAAACTCGCGGGCGGTGGAGAAAGCGAAGTCTGGCAGTGCCTGGTTTATCTCTGGAGCACGCGCGGTAACGTCCCGACAGAGGCCGCCAGGGTCAGGCCGGGCGATCAGGTGACGATGCGTTTGCAGCCGTGGTCCGATGTATCGGCGGACCTTGAAAAAATAAACCGCAGTGAAGTCGAGGACCCGGTGGTGCAGCTCGAAGAGCCCTGCTGGGGTGAATTGATCAACTGACCGCATTGGCAATCCAAGGCCATTCGCGGTAAAGGTTAACCAGTCATGCCCGCGCCGTCGTCTAAGCAAACCATTCATTCGGGAGGCAATCAGCGGAAGAGTGTCCCGGTGGTGACGGTGGAAACGTTCTACCGCTCGCATGCCGAGAAGTTGCAGATGAAGCTGGAGGGGCCGCAAGTGGGTTTTCACCGCAAGATTCGCGAACCCACCATCAACCGGCCGGGGCTCGCGCTCGCCGGGTTTTTCAGTTACTTCGCGGAGAAGCGTGTGCAGGTCCTGGGCGCCGCTGAAAATACTTATCTCAAAAGCTTGCCGCCCAAGCTGCGCATCGAACGCTTTCGCGCGCTGTGCGACCAAAAGATTCCCTGCCTGGTAGTCTCTCGCGGAGCGCATCTGGAGGAAGCGCTGCTGGCCGTGGCCACGGAGAAAGACATCGCCGTTTTTCGCACGCCCATGGTGACCATGAGGTTTATCAACGCCGCCACCATCGCCATGGAAATGGATTTTTCGCCCAGCGTGACCGAGTTCGGCAGCATGGTCGACATCCTGGGGGTGGGCGTGCTCATTCGCGGAGCCAGCGGCATCGGCAAGAGCGAGGCCGTGCTTGGTTTGATCGAGCGCCGTTACAGTTTGGTGGCGGACGACGTCACCAGGATTACCTCATTGGAAGGACGCGAACTCATGGCTACCGCTCCGGACCTGACGCGTAATCACATGGAGGTGCGCGGCATTGGGATCATTAATGTCTCCCATATTTTCGGCATCGGCAGCATCCGCACCGAGAAGCGGCTTGACCTCGTGGTCACGCTGCGCGACTGGCAGGAGCTGGAAGAAGTGGACCGCATCGGCCTGGACCAGGAGTTTTACGAAATTCTCAAGATGCAGGTGCCGCATGTGACCATCCCCGTCCGGCCCGGTCGCGACACTGCGCGCTTGATTGAAGTTGCGGCGATGGACCAAAAGCTGAAAGGGTTGGGTCAGAACAGCGCTGCGGATTTTAACGCGAAATTGCTCAACCTCATGGTGCCGAAGGAAGATTAATGGGTTTGCTGAACAGGAGAACGGGCGGAATGGCCGCCCAGAAAATCTTGAAGGAGATCCCGGTGGTGAACCGGCTGGGGTTGCATGCCCGGCCCGCGGCCATGTTTGTCCGCATCGCCAGCAAGCATCGTTGTGAGGTTTGGGTGGCCAAGGAGGGCGAAGAAGTCAACGGCAAGAGCATCATGGGCCTGATGATGCTGGCGGCCGGGCAGGGATCGAAATTGCAGATCCGTTGCGAAGGAGCCGACGCCGCGAAGGCCATGGAAGAGTTGGAAGAACTAATCAAATCGCGCTTTAACGAGGAGTAAAAGCCCGTTAATCTCGCTGCGCATGAGCGAGGAGAAGCCACAGGAGGAGATCCGGTTTCACGGCGCCGGGGTGTCCCCGGGCGTGGGCCGCGGGATTGCGCATGTGGTGCGCGATGATTTCGACGATGTCCCTCATCGCAAGATCAAGCCCGAGGAGGTGGCCAGCGAGATCGGGCGCTTCGAGGCGGCGCTCATCCTGACACGAATGCAGATCCTGGAAATGCAGCAGCGCATCGCCGAGTCCATCGGCACCAAAGATGCCGCCATCTTTGACGCGCACCTTTTGGTGGTGGAAGACCGCACTCTCATCGACGAGGTGCTGCGCAAACTGGAGGCGGATCTGTGTAACGTTGAGTGGGTCTTCCAGGGAGTCGCCACCAGCTACTCCGAAACCCTGAGCAAAATCGATGATCCCTACCTGCGCGAGCGGGCCATGGATATCGACGACGTCACCCGGCGCGTGGTGCATAATTTGCAGGGCAAAGCCCCCAAACCCCTCCTCGGCATCAGCGGGCCACACATCCTGGTGGCGCACAACCTGACCCCCTCGGACACGGCCATGATGGATAAAAGCCTGGTGCTCGGCATCGCCACCGATCTGGGCAGCCGCACTTCCCACACCGCGATCATGACGCGCTCACTAGGTATTCCTGCCATCGTCGGGCTACACGATGTGACCCATCGTTTGGAGAGTGGGCAGCAAGTCCTGATCGATGGGACCAATGGCCTGCTCATCGTGCACCCGACTGCCAAGACCCTGGCGCAGTACGGGGAGATCGAATCGCGCCGGATCAAGGTCGCCACCCAGCTAAAGGAATTGCGGGAAACAAAATCGACCACCCGGGACGGGCGGCACATTGTCCTCTCGGCCAACATCGAGTTGCCGGATGATGTCGAAGCGGTCAAGGCGAACGGAGCCGAAGGCATCGGGCTCTATCGCACCGAGTTTTTGTATATGAACCGCGATAATCTGCCCGGGGAAGATGAGCAATACGCCACTTACCGCAAAGTGGCGGAACAGGTCGCGCCCGAGCCGCTGATTATCCGGACATTCGATCTCGGAGGAGACAAGGTGGCGGCGGGCACGGTGGATTTAACCGACGAAATGAACCCGTTCCTGGGATGGCGCGCCATTCGTTTCTGCCTCGAGAACCTGGATATTTTCAAGACTCAGCTGCGCGCCATTCTCCGGGCCAGCGCGGTCGGCAACGTCAAGATCATGTTTCCCATGATTTCCGGTTTGGATGAGCTGCGCAAAGCCGTGGCCGTCCTGAAGGAATGCGCCGCCGAGCTGGGGCGGGAAGGACATGCCATGGGCGCCAAGACCGAGGTCGGCGCCATGATCGAGATCCCGGGTGCAGCCATCGCGGCCGACACGCTGGCGCGCGAGGTCGATTTTTTCAGTATCGGGACCAACGATCTCATTCAGTACACCCTGGCGGTGGATCGGGTGAATGAGCGGATCGCTCACCTTTATGAGCCGACGCATCCGGCAGTGCTGCGCCTGCTCAAGATGATCGCCGACGCTGCCCATGCCCATAATATTTGGGTGGGCGTATGCGGCGAGATGGCCGGCGATATTGCTCTCATCCCGTTGCTGCTCGGCCTGGGGATGGACGAGCTCAGCGTGAGCGCGTCGCTCGTGCCCCGGGTCAAGCGGGCGGTGCAAAGCCTGGAGATCGCGGAGTGCCAGTTGCTGGTGGAGGGAGCGCTCCGGCTGGAAACGCCCCAGGAAATTCTGCGCTGCTGCCTTGATCTGGCGGGGAACCGTTACGGCGATTTGCTGGGGTAAGGGCGTTGAAGGGTTAAAGCGATAAAGCGGAAACAGCTCGTTGCGCTCTCCACGCTTCAACGCTTCAACGCGCGCATCAATCCTCCTCCGTACTCTCCGTTTCGGGATCGGGCTTGAGCCCCTCTTCTTCCATCTTGTGCAGCACGTCGCTCATGTCGTCCACCTCTTCCCACACCTCCTGGCTGACGTAGATCGGTGCCTTTTGCTGCGTGGCCATGGCGATGCAGTCGCTCGGCCGGCCATCCAGCTCGATGATTTTTTTCTGCTGTAACTCGTTTTCCGCGCGGATGATCATGCGGGCATAGTAAGTCGCGTTCTTCAGGTCGTTGATGATCACGCGCTCCACTTTTGCTCCCAGGGCGGTCATGAGATGAGCGATAAGATCGTGGGTCAGGGGCCGCTCCTTGCTCACGTCGCGCATGAACATGGTGATCGCGCTGCCCACCGTTTGATCGACGTAAATGATGAATACCTTGTCGTTGTTGCCCAGGAAGACGGCGCACCCGCCGCTCGTCGGCAGGACCGCGCGCACCTGCACTTCGATCACCGGTTTGTTCATCCAGAAATGCTACGCGTGCGGTTGTGAAAAACAAGCGGGGCGGAAGTTATTCACCGGCGCGCATTTTTGATGAAGCCGCTTGCATGTTGGGCGCGGTGAATGATTATGCGCCCTGCGGGTCATTGCCGCGACCAACTGTGAAATGAAAAACGAGTGGGACGTTGAGTCCGCCATCTCCACCTACAACGTCGATGGATGGGGCGGCGGTTATTTCACCGTCAATGCCGGCGGCAACGTGGAAGTGCGCCCGCTCCAGGAAAACGGCGGAGCCATCGACATTCTGGCGGTCGTGCAGGAAGCGCGCGCGCGCGGCCTCGGCTTTCCCCTGGTCATTCGCTTTCAGGACCTGCTGCGGCACCGTGTGGAATCAGTCAGCCGTGCTTTTCAGGCGGCCATCACCGAGTTTGCCTATCGCGGAGCTTATCGAGGCGTCTTTCCCATCAAAGTCAATCAGCTGCGCGAGGTGATTGAAGAGATCGTCGACGCTGGGCAGCAGTTTCACTTTGGACTTGAAGCGGGAAGTAAACCGGAGCTGGTGGCCGCGCTGGCCATGCACAAGGACCCGGAAAGCCTGATCATTTGCAACGGCTACAAGGATCCCGCCTACATTCGCATCGCCCTCCTCGGGCAGAAACTCGGCAAGATCGTGGTCATTGTCGTGGAAAAGCTGGAGGAACTCGAGCAAACCATCCGCGCTGCCACCGAGGTGGGGGTGGAGCCTCACATTGGCATTCGCGTGCGCCTCTATAATAAAGGCGCGGGCAAATGGGCGCCTAGTGGCGGCGAAAACGCCAAGTTCGGCCTCGACACCACCAGCCTGGTGGCCGCGAGTGAAATGTTAAAGAAAGCCGGCCTGGCTCATTGCCTGAAGCTGGTTCATTTCCATGTTGGCTCGCAGGTCCCGGACATCGCGACGATCAAGAAAGCCGTGCGCGAAGCCGCTCGCTATTATGCCAAGCTGGCCAAGCTCGGGCACGATCTCGCTTACCTCGATGTTGGCGGCGGCCTGGGGGTCGATTACGACGGGTCGCGCAGTGATTTCGATAGTTCCACCAATTATTCCCTGCAGGAATATGCCAACGATGTCGTCTGGAATATCGCCGACGTCTGCGACTCCGAGAACGTGCCCCACCCGGTGATCGTCAATGAGGGTGGGCGCGCCATCGTGGCCCATCACTCCGTCCTGGTGATGGAAGCTTTCAGCGCCATCGAGAAAACCGCGCCCAAACTAAAAGTGGAAGAGACGGAGAAGGATCACAAACTCGTGCGCCAGATTCTGGATGTGAAGCAGCGCTTGAAGCGCGGAAATCGCATCGAAAGCCTGCACGACATCCAGGAGATCAAGGAGGATTCGCAGCAGGCCTTCGATCTCGGTCTGCTCGATCTCGAATCCAAGGCCAAGATCGACACGGTTTACTGGCAGCTCTCCCAGCAAATCGTCAACATGCACAAAGGCCTGCGCTTCGTGCCCGAGGAAGTCAAACAGCTCGAGGTCTCCCTGGGCGATCAATACATCTGCAACTTTTCAGTGTTCCAATCGCTCCTCGACCACTGGGCTCTGGGCCAGCTTTTCCCCATCATGCCGATTCATCGGCTAACGACTCAGCCCGACCGCAACGGCATGATCGTGGACATTACCTGCGATTCCGATGGCAAGGTCTCCAAGTTCATCGACCTGCAGGACGTCAAGGAGACTCTGCCGCTGCATCGCATCATTCCGGGGGAAATGTATTACCTCGGAGTTTTCATGGTCGGCGCCTACCAGGATATCATGGGCGATCTGCACAACCTGTTTGGGCGCGTCACCGAGGTGCATATCTTCCTCGACCCGGATGAAGAATCCGGCTGGTACATCGAGGAGGTCATCGAAGGCAGCACCATCGGCGAAGTGCTGGCCATGACTCAGTGGGACAAGGTTGAGCTGATGCGCCTGCTGAAAACGCAGGTGGACTCCGCCATCAAAACGGATTTCCTCAAGCCGAACGAGGCCATGAAACTGCTCACCGATTACGAGCGTCTTCTTCAAGAGTACACCTACCTTTCGCTCAATGGCACAAAGCCGGCGCCGCAGCCGGGAAACTGGCTGCCGTTAAGCTGATTTTCCTTTATGCCCGCGCTCTCGCTTGGTATTTCGAGCGAAGTCGCGCGTCGCGCATTTAGAAATGAATTACATGAATGAGCGCGAATCGGCAAAGAGGCCTGCTCTGCTGCATTACTCTGTCATTTCCATACTCCTGCTCTGCCCGCTCGTCGCCCAGGCAAAGTTAAACGTCGTTGCCACGCTTCCGGATTCCGGTTCGCTCGCCCGCGAAATTGGCAAAGACAAGATCGACCTCTTCGTGCTCGGCAAACCAAATGACGATCCGCATTTTGTCGAGCCGCGTCCGGTGTTCGTGGCCGCGTTGCAAAACGCGGATGTTTTAATTGATGACGGTGCTGGTCTCGAAGACGGCTGGTTGCCACCGCTTTTGCAAAAGGCGCACAATGCCAAGCTGGACTCCGGAAAACCGGGGCGTGTACAGGCGGCGCAGGGAATTCGGGT
>DASXIK010000094.1:0-4481 GCA_036498025.1 Chthoniobacterales bacterium | reverse complement strand
TTCACCAGCGAAACTTCAGCGGTGATGCCCGGTTCGAGCACGTATTCCTTGCCCTCGAAAACTTTTGTCTCCTTACCCTCGGTCAGCTTGGTGCCGAAGCCGGTGCGCGTATAGAACCCGGGGATCCCCGCGCCGCCCGCGCGCAACCGCTCGGCCAGCGTGCCCTGCGGGATGAGCTCAAGATCGAGTTCACCGGCCAGTACTTGGCGCTCGAATTCCTTGTTTTCGCCGACGTAGGAGGCCATCACCTTTTTCACCTGGCGCGTGGTCAGCAGTACACCCATGCCGAAGCCGTCCACGCCCGCGTTGTTGCCCACGATGGTGAGGCCCTTCACGCCACTGTCGCGCAGTGCGGCGATCAGATTCTCCGGGATGCCGCAGAGCCCGAACCCGCCGGCGGCGATGGTCATATCATCGTGCAGCAGGCCGGCCAGCGCAGCTTTGGCGTCAGGGTAAACTTTGCTCATTTGGAGGGAAACTTAACCACGGATTACACGAATCCACACGGATGAAATTGGGGCGGCGCCCTCCAGATTCGCGGCTTGCCGGGCGCTAATTAATCGCCAGATTGCAGCTTCACTTTTCCATGACTAAAACACTCGCTCATCAGCTCGCCGAATTTGCCTGCTCGCTCCAATTTGAAGATCTCTCCAAGGATGTCGTGCACGAAGTAAAACGGCGTGTGATCGATTCCATCGGCTGCGCTCTGGGAGCCTGGAACGAGGAGCCCTGTGTGATCGCGCGCACGGTGGCATCGGATTTTTCAGCCAAACACGGAGGCACCATTATGGGAACGGCGCACAAGGCGCCGCCGGACTGGGCGGCTTTCGCCACGGGCTGTTGCATTCGTTATTTCGATTACAACGACACCTATCTCTCGAAAGAGCCGGCGCACCCAAGCGACAACATCGCCGCAGCCCTGGCCGTGGCCGAGAGTGTCGGCGCGAACGGGCGCGAACTGATCACTGCCATCGCGCTGGCCTACGAGGTGCAATGCCGCTTTTGCGATGCCGCGAGCATTCGCGCGCGTGGTTGGGATCATCCGACCTACGGCGCGTTTTCCACCGCGCTGGCGGCCGCCCGTTTGCTGAAGCTCGGCCCGGAGAAAACGCGTCACGCTGTCAACATCGCGGGCGTCAACTGCGCCGCTTTTCGCCAGGCACGCGTGGGCGAGCTTTCTCATTGGAAAGGGGTGGCCTTCGCCAATGCGGCGCGGCATGGTGTTTATGCCGCCCTGCTGGCGCGCGCGGGCATGACCGGGCCCGCGCCGATTTTCGAGGGCCAGATGGGATTCGAGAAGGAGCTGGGAGTATCGTTAGGCGACGTCGGGAAAGTTTTCGTCAAACGCCCGGGCGAAGCGGACGTGAAGCAGGGCACGGCCGCGATGATCTTGAACACCAGCATCAAGTATTGGCCGGCGGAATATCACAGCCAGAGCGCCATCGAAGCCGCGCTCTCCCTGCGTCAGGAGATCGGTGATCCCGCGAACATCCGGTCCGTCCGGATCGAGAGTCACGATGCCTCGGTGGACATCATTGGAAGCGAACCGGAAAAATGGAAACCGGAAACGCGCGAGACCGCCGACCACAGCCTGCCTTATATCACGGCCGTCGCCCTGCTCGATGGTGAGGTGAGTGAGAAACAGTTTCAGCCGGCGCGTTTCATGGATCAGAAGATCTGGAAATTTCTGGAGAACGTGACGGTGACGCGCAACACCGAACTGACCTCACTTTACGCCAAGGCCGTGGCCAATATTGTGCATGTGACGCTGCAAGATGGGCGGACCCTGACCAAGCGGGTCGACTATCCGTTGGGCAACGCTTACAACCCGGTGAGCGACGAGCAGCTGGAGGGGAAGTTCAATGCGCTGGTTGTTCCGTACCTCGGCGAAGCGAAGGCGCAGAAGATTATTGAGCTGGGCTGGAAGCTGGATGAAGCCAAGAATGTGGATGGATTGATGCAGGCGGCGAGAATGACCAATGACGAATGACGAATGTCGAAGGAATGAGCAAATGACGAAATCAAAAGAAGTCGGCGCGCCGCTGCGGGTTTGTCATTCGTGCTTCGGCATTCCTTCGTTATTGGTCATTCGTGCTTCGTCATTTTTCGGAGGATGAGCACGAGCATGAGCAAGAGCAGGAAGCTGCGGGAACTGATCGCGAAAGGGTGCGTGGCTATGCCGGGTGTGCCCAACGCAGCCATCGCGCGCCAGGTGGAACGCGCCGGATTTCGCGCGGTCTATATCAGTGGCGCCGGAATGGCGAACGCGACGGCCGGCGTCCCCGATATTGGTTTGCTCACGCTTGTCGAAGTGGCGCGACTGGCCGGTTATGCGGCCAATGCCGTCAGCATACCGGCAATCGTCGATGCCGATACCGGCTTCGGCGGCGTCGAGAACGTCGGCCGAACCATCCAAGAGCTGGAACGCGCCGGATTGGCGGGATGTCACCTAGAAGATCAGGAATTTCCGAAGCGTTGTGGACATCTTGCTGGCAAATCCCTTATTCGGACAGAGGACATGGTGGAGAAAATTCGCGCAGCGGTGGCCGCGCGGCGTGATCCTGATTTTGTGATTATCGCCCGGACCGATGCTCGGGCTGCTGAAGGTTTCAATGGTGCTGCGAAACGTGCGGAAGCCTATGTCAAGGCGGGCGCCGACGCGATTTTCCCCGAAGCATTGCAGACGCGAGAGGAGTTTCGAAGATTTGTTGGGGAAGTTGACGCACCACTGCTCGCCAACATGACGGAGTTCGGGAAGAGCCCGCTATTTTCCTATGGGGAGCTGGCCAACCTCGGCTACCGCATGGTGATTTTTCCGCAAAGCGCTTTTCGTGTCTCCATGAAGGCGAGCGAGAATTTCCTGCGCGATTTGAAGAAGCGGGGGACGCAGAGCGCGTGGATCAAAAAGATGCAGACGAGGCAAGAGCTGTACGATCTGCTCGATTATGATCCAGCTGCCGACCGTTGGCCGCAGAAGCATATCGCGAAAGCGCGGTTGAACGTTCGTTAATCCCGAGTAAAGGAAGCAGGCAATGAGCACCGAAGCAAAACCGGCTTACAGTCCCGGACTGGCCGGAGTGGTCGCTGGCGAAACGGCAATCTGCTGGGTCGATCCGAACGCGGGTTTGATGTATTGCGGCTACGACATCCACGAGATGGCGGAGCAAGCCAGCTTCGAGGAGGTGGCCTATCTGCTTTTGCATGGGGAGCTGCCGACTTTTGCGCAACTGGGCGAATTTTCGCGGGAGATTGCCAGTCAGCGGCAGTTGCCGAGCCCGGTCATCGAAATGCTGCGCCTCCTGCCTGCCGGCACGCATCCCATGGACGCCCTGCGCACCGGCGTTTCCATGCTGGGCGCCTTCGACCCCGACCTGAACGACCACTCGCATGAGGCGAATATTCGGAAGGCCATCCGTCTCATCGCGCGCGTGACCACCTTGATCACCGATGCATGGCGCATTTCCCACGGGGCCAGGCCGATTCCTGAGCAGCCTGACCTGACCATGGCCGGCAATTTCTTCTACAAGCTTCGGGGCGAAGTCCCGCAATCATGGGAGATTCGCATGCTCGACACGATTTTTATCTTGTACGCGGATCACGAATACAACGCGTCCACCTTCGCGGCGCGAGTGACTGCTTCGACCCTGGCTGACATGTATGCCGCGGTCACTTCAGCCTGCGGCACTCTCAAAGGCCCGTTGCATGGCGGCGCCAATGAGGAGTCGATGCGAATGCTCGACGAAATCGGAACGGCCGATCGCGCGGAGGGTTGGATGATGGAGGCGCTCGCGGAGAAGAAGAAGATCATGGGCTTTGGCCATCGCGTGTACAAAAAAGGCGATTCTCGGGTGCCGATCATGCGGGAGATCGCGCGCGACCTGGGGAAACGCACCGGCAAGGAACAATGGGTCCTGATCTGTGAGAATTTGGAAAAGACGATGGAACGGGAGAAGCAGCTTTGCGCGAATGTCGATCTTTATGCGGCCCCGGTGTTTACCATGATGGAATTTCCGCCAGCGCTGAACACGCCCATCTTCGCGGCGTCCCGCGTGGCCGGCTGGTGCGCCCACGTGGTCGAGCAACACGATCATAATCGTCTCATTAGGCCGCGTTCGCTCTACACGGGACCGGCGTTGCGCCGTTATCCCGGGGCGCCCTCGAACGGGGCTTAGTTTCCTTCTTCGGGTAGGGACGCCGCGCTGCGGCGTCCACTCCGCACGCGTCGCTGCGAACAGCGGATTGCTCGCGCAGAAAAGAGGCGGATGAGCCACAGATGAACACAGATTTACACGGATGGGAAAGAAAGAGAGATCTCTTCTATCCGTGTTAATCCGTGTCAATCTGTGGCGAAACCTGCTGCGGGCTGTGGCTCAGGGCCAAAGAATTCACGCGCGGAGTGGACGCCGCAGCGCGCCGTCCCTACCTTGGCAGTATATGAATCTCTCCCTCCAGGAAACTTATGCCCCGGGCAATGTTTGTTT
>DASXIK010000093.1:0-3924 GCA_036498025.1 Chthoniobacterales bacterium | reverse complement strand
GGCGCATCTGCCGGAGGTCAGTGCCGTGCACGACCTGCATGTCTGGGCGATGAGCACGACGGAGATCGCTCTGACCGCGCATCTGGTCATGCCGGGCGGCGCGACCGGTGACAATTTTCTGCGCGACGTGTGCGACCGCCTGCATCACGACTTCGGAATCGAGCATTCCACCATCCAGATCGAGCAGAACGCCGAGACCTGCGCGCTGGCGTGAAGTGATAGCCGCTCCCTCGCCGTCTTCGCTGGCTCCCGCCACGGCGGGCAGGCGGGATGACAAGGGCGGGGGCTTTTCGCGCAAGCGGCCCAACCCCCAAGGCGTGTCCTGAAACACGAGCACAAAATATCACCGCGCGCTTCTGCCTTGGACGTTGAGCGTTTGCTTCAAAATTCCCCAACCTCTTAATACTTCACAGGTGTGGACGGCGCTGCGCGCCATCCCTACCTTTTTTGCACTCGCTTCACGCGGCGTGAACGCATAAGCCCGGAATTGGACATGGAAGATCAAACTCCTCCGGTGGGACTGAGCGCGCGTTTCACGCGCCACCTCGTCGAGTTTTTCGGACTGCGCCGCAACCTCGTCATTTTGCTCATCTCCATTTTCTGCATCGGCGCGGGCGAAGAATTGTGGATGCGATTTCTCCCCAAGTATTTGCAGGCAGTGGGAGCCACCGTTTTCGTGATCGGCCTTTATGACGGGCTGCGCACTTTGCTCGGCGCCGTCTACGCCTACCCCGGCGGCATCCTGGTGGATCGCTGGGGGCACCGGCGCGCCTTTCTCATTTTCAACATTGTTTCCATCGCCGGCTACGCCCTGGTTCTTTTTATTCCGCACTGGGGCGCGGTGGTCGGCGGCATGTTTCTCTTTCTTTCCTGGACCTGCTTCTCACTTCCGGCCACTTTTTCCCTCGTCGCCGAAACCCTGTCGGCAAGTCGCCATGCCATGGGCATCGGCCTGCAGTCGGTCATCAAGCGCCTGCCCATTATGATCGCGCCCGTTCTCGGCGGAATGTTGATTGATCATTTCGGGGTCGCTCTCGGCGTGCGCATCGGCCTGATTCTGTCGATCCTGCTTTCCGGCGGCACGCTCCTGCTGCAACGAAAATTGCCGGAAGAAGCCCGCGAGCCGGTGGCCCCGGCCGACCGCTGGAGTTTTTGGCGCAGCCTGCGCGAATTCAACGAACCGCTGCGCCGCCTGCTTCTCAGCGATATCCTCATCCGCTTTTGCGAACGCATCCCCTACGCCTGGGTGGTGATTTTCTCGATGGATTACCTTGGCATGACCGGCAAACAGGTGGGACTGCTCACCACCGTGGAGATGCTGGCCGCCATCTTGTGCATTATTCCCGCGGCCCATTTTGCCGACAAACACGGACGCGAGCCGTTTGTGGTGGTGACATTCATCATGTTCACCTTGTTCCCGCTGAGTCTGCTCGTGGCCAAAAGTTTTCCCGCGCTGGTGATCGCGTTCATGATTCGCGGGTTTAAGGAATTTGGCGATACCTCGCGCAAAGCCCTGATCGTCGGATACTGCGATCCGCAGCGGCGCGGCCAGGTGGTTGGCGCCTACTACCTGGTGCGCGATCTCATCGTGAGCTCTGGGGCTATCCTCGGAGCCTATCTCTGGAAGGCGAGTCCGGAGTTTAATTTCGTTGGGGCGGCGGCCTTTGGCATTGCCGGCAGCGTTTTCTACTTCCGGACGGTGCGCGAATCCCGCCAGGCTGCGTTACCCATCGTTCTTTTTTCCGGGCGCAAGAGATAAGCTTTTGCGCCTTGTTTGGGCGCTTTGATTTCGCTAGGCATTCAGTTCAAGATGTCGAACCTGTTTGTCCGCCTCGCCGCCGGCCTCGGTTTTCTGGCGGTCGCCCTGGGCGCCTTCGGGGCGCATGCCCTCAAGGCCACTCTGGAAACTCAGGGCATGACCGAGGTCTGGAACAAGGCGGTCCTGTATCATCTCATCCACGCGCTCGCACTCCTGGTCGTCGCTTTAATGATGGCGGGCCAGCGCGGCGTCTGCTGGCTCTTCTTTGCCGGCATCCTGCTGTTCAGCGGCAGTCTTTACCTGATGGCCCTAACGAATGTGCGCTGGCTGGGAGCCATCACTCCGCTGGGCGGCCTCTGCTTCCTGGCCGGATGGGCCTGGCTCGCTCTGGCTTCGGCACGATGACCGGGCGCAAGGTTCCCTTGTCGCTCGCCGTACTTCCCTGCTACCCTCCCCGTTGAAATGCTGAAGGCGTTGCTTGAGACTCAGAGAGCTGCGGTCACCGTGGTTGTTTTCCTCGGGACTTTTCTCATCTCGCTGGGGATCGGACGCGTCCTCAAGCGGCGCGCGGGCGTCCGCTTCGGCGTTTTTTTCCAGCTCTTCTGTCTCTGTCTGGCCTTTTACGCGGCGCTCGCCGCCTGGGGCGTCCATGCTTCCTGGAACAATCATGTGGTCGCCGCCCTGGTCCTGCTCAGCACCGGGGTCATCGTCGCGCTGGTTAACCGCTACGTCTGGGATTTGTACTTCGAGCAGCGCAGGCAGACAACCATTCCCCACTTCTTGCGCGAGGTGGTCGCGCTCGTCCTCTTCATGTTCGCGCTCTTCATCGTGCTCAGCGCCGATTATCATGCCGAGCGCGAACTGAACGGCCTGCTCGCCGGCTCCGGGGTGGTAGCCATCATCATCGGCTTCGCCGGACAAAATTTCTTCGGGGGCATCATCGCGGGTATCTCGCTGCAGATCAACCGGCCCTACAAGGTCGGGGACTGGCTGCACATGGGCGAGAACTACGCCGAGGTCATGGAAATCAACTGGCGCTCCACCCGTTTGCGCACCAACGACAACATTTACCTAGACATCCCGAACAATGAGATCGTCCGCCAGACCATCATCAATTTGCATTACCCCACCGAAGTCCATGCCATGCGCATTCGGATTGGGATCGATTACAATGTGCCGCCGAACCGGGTGAAAGACGCGCTCTTCCGGGCCGCTTCCAACGCCGCCAACGTGCTCAAGGATCCGCCGGTCAAAATTTTTCTGGTGGATTTCGCGGACCATGCCGTCACCTACGAGATCAAGTACTACATGGGGAACCATGCGAAAATCAATGAAACGAATGACTCCGTTCGGACCAATGTTTGGTACGAGCTGAAGCGCCAGCACATCGCCATTCCCTATCCCATCCGCACGGTTCAGGTGGAGCGATCACGCCGCCCCGCCGTTGACGCCGGCCACGAGGAGGCCGGGGCCATCCTGCGCGGCGAGCCCATCTTCCAATGCCTGTCCGACCTGCAAATCGAGAATCTCGTCAAACGCTCGCATCTCGCGCAATTCGGCCGCAATGAACGGATCATTGAAGAGGGCGCCGCGGGTGATTCCATGTTTATCTTGCTTCAGGGCAGCGCCCAGGTTTCGGTGAGCAAGAACGGACTGTCCATTCCCCTGGCCACCCTGCAGGCGGGAGATTGTTTCGGCGAGATGTCCCTCCTCACAGGTGAACTGCGTAGCGCCACCGTGCGCGCGCAGGCCGACTGCCAGGTGATGGAAATTGGGAAAGCCGTCATGGGCGAGATCATCCGCGAAACTCCCGAGTGCCTGCGTCAACTCAGCGACGTCCTGGCGACCCGAAAACTGGAAGGGGACGCCATCGTGAAAGAGATGGCCGGGCCGGACGAGCACGAAAAGAAAAAACTCGAGTACCGGGCCACCTTCCTGGCCCGTTTACATAAGATGTTTTCGCTTTAGCGGCGAAAATGGCCTCAGGGATAGGCCGGAAACCAGGTTTTCCTGCTTCCCAAGGTCGAAGGCAATTTCATAATCTGCGGCAAATACCCGTTGCCAGTTAGGCATTTCTCCATACAGTCGTGCGCTTTATCGCGCGACCATGACGATTTTTGCCATAGACCTGCTTCATTCCGGCGTTCGACTCGCCTTGGTGTGCG
>DASXIK010000092.1:0-4100 GCA_036498025.1 Chthoniobacterales bacterium | reverse complement strand
AAAACAGGGGTTCGCCCTTGGCGAAGGTAACCAGGGCGTGGTGGCCGAAGAGTTCTGTTACAAATTCCTCGGGCAGTTCCCATCGGGTCAATTGCTCTGCCAGCCGACGCTGGGCTTCCTCGGGAATTCGCGCTAACACAGGCTGTTGTCTCCTTACCTCGTTGATCTGCCGTGACCAGCCTGGCCAATCGTCAAAGACCCTATCCCCCTCGGGCAAGTCGATTTTTGGTCAAGCTTCATCGCAAGAATGTTTCGTCAGCCGACGCCAGTTTCGGGTGCTTGCGAAAGCACTCCTATCCGGTTGGCGCTAGCACTCTTATCATCTTTTAGTTCCCAAAGGAACGGAAGTGGCGGCCACGCGGCGGCCTCGCTACCGCTTTCGGCAAATCCCTTCGGGCATCCGCTCACCATTTTCATTCCTTTCATCTCGACGTTAGTTTCTACTCTTTTTTATATCGTTTAGGCAATCAAGTGCGCAGCCAAAAATAGCGGAAAAGCGCACTGCCGTGGAGATTTATGACCTCCCTCCAGTCAAAATATATATACAAAGAGTCTAACCGGTGCGGCGCGCCCGAAGCGTTATATATACTATGAGTTTAGTATTATGTATAGTTTGTTTAGATTATCCGGCCGGGCTGGCCTTATCATCAGACCAGCGCAAAACCGGCGGGTTGATTCGCGCGTCCAGCGCGCGGGTCTATTGTTCCATACGGTCGCAAATCTGCGCCCTTTTGCGCCTGGGGGGACGCGGAGAAAGCCTCTGACCGGCAAGACGCGCAAGCGCCAACCGGAGCCGGCCCTGATCGCCGTTATCGGGTGGTTTTATCGCTTCCGGGCGGGCACTGGGCTGGCGGGCGCTGCATTGACCCGGAAAACGAGGTCGATTTTTCCCAGGAACCATCCGCTCTGGCGCATAGGCGGCCTTTGCGGCGTTGGTTTGGCGGTGCCATTCAGAGGCGAGCCGTTGCGCGAGAACAGAAGGAACGACGGCTGGGCGGGCGGCGGGAGTTGCGTTGGGACATTATCAAGCGTCCTCCTTACCATGCACCAGCTAATCCGGGGCCGCGCCCGCCTGCAAATACTGCATGATTTCATGGAACAATGGCGGGGGAAATGTTGATAAAACGGACATTTTTTCGCGGCACAATCCTTGCCGCGCTGGACAGCGATGTCAATTGTGGACTACAAGCTGTATAAGAAAATGACTTTACAGGTACAGGCAATGGGCTTCCGTAATTTTGCAAACGCAGTCGTACTGGTGGAAAATCATGCCCAGGGACTCCAAATGGCTCACAACGCGCTGCAAAAAAGTCTGCTTTGCGGTCTGCCGTGGAGCTCCGAGGATTTCTACTCAGCAATGGCCGTCTATCGGAAGGCCGTAGGTATTGAATTTGGCAATGCCGATGACGCGCTGCTCGACAGGTGGCTCGATGGGGCCGACGCCGCCTGGAAGAAAGAGGTCAAATCCAAAGGCGACAAGGTCAATCTCGCCGAAGCGCTTGAGAAAGCCATTGAGGGCGGGATCAAGGCGATCGGCCTTCGCCTCACCGCCGGGACCTCGCGCAAGCTGCGGACGAGCCGGGGCAGCCGCGGCTCGGGGATGGGGTCGCGTGCGGAGGGGGAACCAAGACTGAAATTGTGCCCGCCGAGACGCCACAGCGGATGAGGGTGATCTCCAGGACGGTTTCGTCAAGCCTCCAGGTGATTTCTCGTGACGCGCGGGCGCCCGGTCCATACGGTTCCGGTCCGATATTGCTGACCACGCCCGCCGCTGCCGGCGCTCTTGCGGAGCAGATGAGGAGCGCCGTTCCTGCCTGCCGGACTTCGATCTGATTAAACATCCATCTGATTAAACATCCATCGTGGAGTCTACCCGAGTTTGAGAATTCGATTCCGGTGGATACCGCAAAAACCGGTCTTGAAAATCGCCTGGGTCGCCTTGAAGAGGCGCGTCGATGGCAAATATCCTTGGGCGCAGGGATTGCGCAAGCAGGCGCCTGGTTCAGGCCGGCCACACATCGCTACGCAACCGGGGAATTATGGCTGAAGGACGAAATATGGATGCGGTACATGACGTGGACCCTTTGGAAACGGGTGAATGGCTCGACGCGATCCAGGCGGTAATCGAGGCCGAGGGCGTCGACCGCGCGCACTTCCTGCTGGAGAATTTGATCACCAAGGCGCGCGAGCGCGGCGCCTTTCTCCCGTATAATGCCAACACCCCTTATGTGAATACGATTCCGCCCGAATTGCAGCCGCGTTATCCGGGCGATCGCGAAATCGAGCGTCGAATCAGCTCGATCATCCGCTGGAACGCGGCCGCCATTGTGCTGCGCGCGAACAAGGAACATGCGGGCCTCGGCGGCCATATCGCCAGCTTTCAGTCCGCCGCAACCCTCTATGACGTCGGGTTCAACCACTTCTGGCGGGCGCCATCTGAAACCCATGGCGGCGACATCATTTACATTCAAGGACACTCGTCCCCCGGCATCTACGCCCGCGCCTTTCTGGAAGGACGGCTCACCCAGGAGCAGCTCCTGCACTTCCGCCGCGAAGTCGATGGCGGTGGACTTTCCTCCTACCCCCATCCGTGGCTGATGCCCGAGTTCTGGCAGTTTCCCACAGTCTCGATGGGGCTGGGTCCGATAATGGCGCTCTACCAGGCGCGATTCATGAAATACCTGGAGGCCCATGGTATCGCCGGCATGGGCGACCGCAAGGTATGGGCCTTCATGGGCGACGGCGAGATGGACGAGCCGGAGTCACTGGGCGCAATCGGGCTGGCCTCGCGCGAGCGGCTGGACAATCTTATCTTCGTCATCAACTGCAACCTCCAGCTCCTCGACGGTCCGGTGCGCGGCAACGGCAAGATCATCCAGGAGCTGGAAGCCGATTTTCGCGGCGCCGGCTGGAATGTGATCAAGGTGATTTGGGGCAGCAACTGGGATGCGCTGCTGGCCCGCGACAAGAACGGATTTCTGCGCAAGCGGATGGAGGAATGCGTCGACGGTGAATATCAGGCCTTCAAGTCGCGTGACGGGGCCTATGTGCGGCGCGAGTTCTTCAGCAAGTATCCCGAACTGCTCGACATGGTCTCGGGCATGACCGACGAGGAGATCTGGCAGCTGCGGCGCGGCGGCCACGACCCGATCAAAGTATACGCCGCCTATGCCGCCGCGATGGCGCATCGCGGTCAGCCCACCGTAATCCTGGCCAAGACCATCAAGGGCTATGGAATGGGGGCGGCGGGCCAGGCGCTGAACGTCACCCATCAGCTGAAGAAAATGGACGACCCGGACCTCAAGACCTTTCGCGACCGTTTCCAGATTCCGGTATCGGACGAGGAACTGGCCCAGCTACCGCTGCATCCGCTGGACGAAAACAGCGTCGAAATCCAGTACCTGGTAAAACGGCGGGCGGCGCTGGGCGGCGGCCTGCCGCAACGCCGGCGCCGCTCGGTCTCGCTCGAGGTGCCGCCGCTTGCGACCTTCGACGCGGTGCTGAAGGGGAGCGGCGAGCGCCAGATTTCGACCACCATGGCCTTCGTCCGCATCCTCTCGGCGTTGGTGCGCGACAAGAAGATCGGCCAGCGCGTGGTGCCAATCGTGCCCGATGAATCACGCACCTTCGGCATGGAAGGAATGTTTCGCGAGCTCGGGATTTTCTCGCAGGTGGGCCAGCTCTACAAACCGGAGGATTCCGGGCAATTGATGTTCTATCGCGAACACCAAAAGGGACAGATCCTGCAGGAAGGCATCAACGAAGCCGGCGCGATGTCCTCGTGGATCGCCGCCGCCTCGTCCTACAGCACGCACGACGCGCCGATGATCCCCTTTTATATTTTCTATTCGATGTTCGGCTTTCAGCGCGTTGGCGACCTGGCGTGGGCCGCGGGAGACATGCGATGCCGCGGATTCCTGCTGGGCGGCACCGCCGGCCGCACCACGCTTAACGGCGAGGGGTTGCAGCATGCCGACGGTCACAGTCACGTGCTCGCTTCGGTGATTCCCAATTGCGTAGCCTACGATCCAACCTTCGGCTATGAAGTGGCGGTAATCATTCATCAGGGCCTGGAGCGCATGCTGCAAAACCAGGAAGAT
>DASXIK010000091.1:0-1738 GCA_036498025.1 Chthoniobacterales bacterium | reverse complement strand
GTGTTTTGGAACAGGCGGCTTTGCCCTACGGCTGTAATAAACAGGTCGGGGAAGCCATCGTTGTTGAAATCGCCGACAGCCACACCCATGCCGTACATCTCGACATCAAGGCCCGCGCTGCGAGTAACGTCGGAAAATGTTCCGTTGCGATTGTTGCGGTAAAGCGCCAGGGTAGAGCGTTGTGTCCTGTGCCCGGGCCAGTCCGACCCGTTCACGAGAATGATGTCCTGCCAGCCGTCCTTGTCGAAATCGAGGAACGCCACGCCTGAGCCCAGGGTCTCCGGCAGGTACTTCCCACCGAACGCGCCGTTATTGTGCTTGAAGGAAATGCCGGCTTTGGCGGTAATGTCGGTCAGCCGGAAACCGGGGTCCGCGCCGAAAAGCAGAATGGCAGAACTCGCCAGCAGCGCGGAAAGAACGCGCAACAACCTCATGGAATCTGAGCGATTCCGCTGCGCACCGCATACAAGACCAGCTCAGCGGTTTTGTGAACGCCCAGCCGGTCCATGATGTTGGCCCGGTGAACGGCCACGGTATTCACACTTAAATCCAGCAAGGCGGCGATTTCGCGAGTCGATTTAGCCTCGGCGATGAGCTGCAGTATTTGGCGCTCCCGAGGGGTTAGCTGCGCTTCGCTCTCGTGCTGCGTATCGAATGGCCTCTGGAGTTTTTCGTCGATCACCTTTCGGCCGCGCGCTACGTTCTTTACCGCAGCGGCCAGATCGACCTCCGAGGCGTTCTTCAGCAAATAGCCGCGAGCCCCCGCCTTCATCGCATTACGAACGTAGTTTGCCTCTTCGTACATGCTGAGAATGACCACCCCGACACCCGGCAGAAACTTGAGAATTTCGATAGTAGCCTGGTTTCCATTCAAGCCGGGCATGGCCATATCCATCACGATGACGTCAGGGCGCAGCGAACGGGCCAGTTCCACCGCCTGCACTCCACTGCACGCCTCGCCGACCACCTTGATTCCGGCCTCATCTTCCAAAAGGCGCCGGAACCCTTTGCGCACCAGCGAATGGTCGTCGACCAGCAGTACCCGAATCTCAGTTGTCATAGGCGGTTCTTACCGGTTGCTCTTCGTAACGGGCCCGAGGATGAAGGGGTACCTGCAAGCGTACGAGTGTTCCTCCATTTTCGGGCCGTAGAAACTCGATTGTGCCACTAAGCAGGTGCGCGCGCTCCCGCATGGCAGTCATTCCCATTCCGCGGGACTTCGCCGGTCCCTCCAGTGCGAGGCCTACGCCACGATCTTCCACTTCCAATTCCAGCAAATCGGCCGAGAACCGCACCCGGACCCATGCCGAGATGGAGCGCGAATGCCGCGCCAGATTATTCAGCGCCTCTTGCAGTACCCGGTAAATGTGAATGGGCATGTCGTCGTCCAGCTCGCGTTCGATCTCGCGGCTGACGCCTGATTTCTCCAGCGCGACACGGATGCCCGTTTGCTTCTCAAAGATCGAGAGATACCAGTCGATTGCCTCTTCAAGGCCGCCGTCATCGAGGACGGAGGGATGGAGCGTCTGGGTCAGACTGCGCGTCTTGTCGAGCGCGTCCTGGGCGATAGTGCGGATTTCATCCAGATCTGTGGCAAGTTCCGGGGGGCAATGCTGCCGGCGGGCGCGGCTCAGCATGGCGCCGACGGCCGTGAGCATCTGGCCGAACTCGTCGTGAAGTTCTCGCGAAATGGACCGGAACATCTCCTCCTGCATGGTAATAAGTTTCCGCGCAAGGC
>DASXIK010000090.1:0-2663 GCA_036498025.1 Chthoniobacterales bacterium | reverse complement strand
CTGGAAAGCGCAGCGGAAGGCATCGTCACTGTGAAAGCCGACCGAGTCGGCCACGCGTTCGATCGTTTGCGTGCGCTCAGTCAGACGGCGGCGCGCTTCATCCAATCGCAGGTTCTCCACAAAAACGGCGGGCGTTCCGCCAAAGGCCTGTTTGAAGCGGCGATGAAAGTGCCGTGGCGAAAGGGCGGCGCGCCGGGCCAGGGCTTCGAGCGAAAGATCGCTGCGCAGATGCCCCAGCATCCACGAAGTAAGATCCGCAAAGCGATCGGTGGAGTTGATCTGAAACTCGAGCGGCTCCGAGTACTGCTTTTGTCCCCCGGCCCGTTTCAGATAGATCACCAGTTCGCGCGCCACCGACAAGGCGACACGCGGTCCATGGTCTTCTTCGATGAGAGCCAGCGCCAGGTCGACACTGGCGGTAATTCCTCCGGCGGTGTAAAAGGGACCGTCTTTGAGAAAGAGTGCGTCTGGGTCAACCCGCAGTTTCGGGAAACGCCGGGCCAGATCCTGAGCGAAACGCCAATGGGTGGTTACTTTACGCCCGTCCAATAGTCCGCTGGGGGCGAGGGCGTAAATTCCCGTGCAGACCGAGGCGATTCGCCGGATGCGCGGGGCCCGCGAGGCGACCCATTTGGCGATGACCGCGCCCATTGGGCCAAGGCGAGCCACTTTTCATCCCGGGATGATCAGGGTATCGAGAGCAGGGGCCCGGCGCAGCGTCGTCTGTGGTTGCAACAGAACACCCGACTCCGCTCGAAAGGGCCGGCTGGATGAACCGATCACCACAATTTCATAACAGGGCTGCGCGTTGCCATTTCCGTCTTCTGCTCTGGCCATGGAGAAGGCGTCAGCCGGTCCGACAAGGTCGAGCGCCTGGACTCCTTCGTATCCGATCAATCCGACGCGCAACGGTTTCATCACGGTGTCGAGATTAGGGCGGGAGGGCAATGTCCGAAATGACAATAATCCGATAAATCATGACATTCTTGGATCTGCCAAAACGAATTTAGAAACACATCCCAACTTAGGAGACGCGGGACCTTATTCTCCCGTAGGCCTCCAGCGCGGCTTGGCGCGCCAGCGAATGGCGCACAATCGGTGCCGGGTAATCCCGGCCAATCTCCACCACGGCCGCGCGAAGAACTTCCGGCGTCGCTTCCTCCGGCCGATGAATCCATTCGGCGGGCAGCCGGCCGATTTCCGGACACCAGCGGCGAACGTAATCTCCTTGGGGATCAAATTTTTCACCCTGGCTGGTGGGATTGAAGATTCGAAAATACGGTGCCGCGTCCGCTCCGCAGCCGGCGGTCCATTGCCAGCCAAGCGTATTCTGGGCGAGATCGGCATCCACCAGCGAATCCCAGAACCAGCGCGCCCCCTTCTGCCATGGGAGGAGCAAATCTTTCACCAGGAAACTGGCCACGATCATGCGCACCCGGTTGTGCATCCAGCCGGTGGTCCAAAGTTCCCGCATCCCCGCATCAACCATGGGAAATCCCGTGAGACCTTTCTGCCAGGCGCGCAGGCGCACTGCATCCTCGCGCCACGGGAACTTTTTGAACTCCGGACGCAACGGTTCCGTCGTTGTCTGCGGAAAATGAAACAGCAGATGATGGGAAAATTCCCGCCACCCGACTTCCGCCAGAAACTGCGAATTGCGCCACTCCGTCCAACCCTGCTTCGCGGCCGTGCGTTGCAGGCTGTGCCAGATCTGGCGCGGGCCAATTTCGCCGAAATGCAAGTGCGGCGATAAGCGCGATGTGCCCGTTAGGTCGGGGCGGTTACGTTGCTCGCGGTAATCAGCGAAGGCTTTGCCCAAAAATCGCTTGAGATTTGCCTGGGCGCCCGCTTCACCCGGTTGCCAGGCAGCTCGAATCCCTTCAGCCCATTTGCGGGTCGGTTGCAGTTCCAATTCATCCAGGGCCAGCGACCTCGGCCATTTGCCCGGCGCAGTCAGATGCTTCGGCCTAACAAGTGGCGCAGCCGGGTCAGGCTGGGCCAGGCAATTCTTCCAGTACGGCGTGAAGACCTGGAACGGCTTGCGGCTCTGGTTTTGAATACTCCAGGGTTCGTGCAGCAACGCAGCGTTGAAACTTTCAACGGTCAAGCCCGCCTGCCGCAGTGCCTCCTTTACCCTGGCGTCGCGAGCGATGATGGCGGGCTCGTAACGCCGATTCCAAAAGATGGCGTCGGCCCCGGTCTCGTTGACCAGCGCGCTCAGCGTCGCGTGCGCCGGACCGCGTCGGATGATCAGGCGCGCCCCGGCTTCGCGAAAACTCCGATCCAGTGCGTGGAGCGATGCGTGCAACCACCATTTCGACGCGCCGCCAGGCGGCCATTCCCCCTCCTCGTCCGGCGACCAGATAAAAAGCGGGATGACCGCTCCGCGCCTGGCCGCCGCAGCCAGCGCGGGATTATCGGCCAGACGAAGATCCTGGCGCAGCCAAAGAAGCGTGGATTTACTCATGAGAGATCCGCCGTCATGGCAAATTTACCATGGCAAGTTCTGGCGGGGTTCCCTATTGAATACTTTCCACATCGGCTTGCCTCCATGAGAAGAATCTTCCGCGCATTATCATGAAGCGTCTTCTCTGGCTCGATGTGACCAAGGGCCTGGCCATTCTCACGGTCGTTTATTTTCATTTTTTTAAGACCTACTTCGA
>DASXIK010000089.1:0-3289 GCA_036498025.1 Chthoniobacterales bacterium | reverse complement strand
CTTCCACGGCCATGCCCAGCGACTTGAAGACCGTTGTTTCACCTTGCCGGGCGGGGGCTTTGCCGGCGAGAGCTTCGCCGATTTCCGCGTGAATCGTGGCCCCGGAAAGAAGGATATCGCCCGCCTCCTGCAGCGCGCCTTCCCGCGAATCCACAAAGATGACGTTGCCCATGGCCTCGTTATCAAGCTCGCGCCAATCGGGCCGGCAGGAGCCGACGGCATTGACGTGACAGCCCGGCTTCAACCAGGAGCCCTGCAGAACCGATGTGCGCGAACTGGTCGCGGTGACCACCACATCGGCGCCGCGCACGGCGGCTTCTGCCTCCATGGCCGTCCCGCCAATCTCGGCGGCGCAGCGTTGCGCATGCTCCGGGTCGCGGCTCCACACGCGCACGTCGTCAAATGGCCTAACAAGTCGCAAAGCCTGCCAATGACTGCGCGCCTGCACTCCGCTGCCGAGAATGGCGAGAACGCGGGCCTGCGGCGGCGCCAGGAGTTTGGTCGCCGCAGCCGAGACCGCCGCCGTGCGCATCTCCGTGATGGCGGTGCCATCCATGATCGCGAGGGGCGCCCCGGTTTCGGGATCGGCCAGGAAAATGGTGGCCATGTGCGTCGGGATGCCGCGCTCGGCGTTCGACGGAAAAAAGGTGACAATCTTGACGCCGAGACCTTCGGCCCAGGCGGGCATCATGAAAAAGAATCCGCCCGGCGGATCGACCACGATTCCGGAGCGAACGGGTTGCGTTACCTGCCCGGCAGAAAACTGGACGAGGGCTGCCTCCATCGCGGGAATCAGTTCCGCCATGGAAAGATGCCGCCGAACCGCCTCTTCATCGAGATAAAGCGTCATCACGGGAAAGGGAAAATTCTAGACGAAACTGCCAGAGTGCGGAATAACTTCATGCATGATAATGGGCAAGCACCGGCAAGATTGCACGAAAGCCGTCCGCCAGATCACGCTCTCTTTGCTTTGCCTCGTGTATGTCGTGGCCAGCGGTTGCAAGTCGGGCGGCCACAACGCCTCCGAGGAGAGCCCGACGGCGGCCCCGGAAAAAAAGAGAAGCGTGGGCACGGACCAGCAGGACCAGCAGAACCCGCAGAACCCGCAGAACCAGCAGAACCCAGCCGATTCCGGGAGAATTCGAACCATTCCCGGTAATGGCCAGAGTCCGAGCACGAAGATCTCCGGTCAGCCTGACCCGAATTCTGATTCCCCCAAGAAAGAAGGAGAAGAAGGATACGAGGGAGGCGACCCCAAGCTTTACAACGCTCCGGAGCACCACGGCACCCCCTTCGAAAGAATTGAGACGACCACGAAAGCTTCTACTCCCGCACCGCCGTCAGATCGGGCGATTGACCGCCCTCTCGACCCTGTCGGCCGGCCGTTGTTTTCCCCGACACCACAAGGGTAAAGCCAGGAGTCCCGCTGCCGGCGCGACTAAACGTCGTAGTACATGCTGAACTCGTAGGGGTGCGGGCGCAGGCGCAGAGCGTCGTAATCTTTTTGCTTCATGTCGATCCAATTGGCGATGAAGTCGGCATTGAAGACGTCGCCCCGTAGCAGGAAAGCGTGATCGGCCTGGAGCGCTTCAATGGCGCCACGCAGGGAATCGGGCACGCTGGCCACCTGAGCCAATTCTTCCGGCGGCAGTTCATAAAGATTTTTGTCGAGCTGGTCGCCCGGATCGATCCGGTTCTGGATGCCGTCCAGGCCCGCCAGAAGCAGCGCCGAGAAGGCGATGTAAGGATTGGCCGCCGGATCGGGCGTGCGAAATTCCACCCGTTTGCTCTTGGGATTCTCCGAGTAAGTGGGGATGCGGATGGCGGCGGAACGGTTGCGGGCCGAGTAGGCCAGGTTGACCGGCGCTTCGAATCCGGGTACCAGGCGCTTGTAGCTGTTGGTCGTGGGATTGGTGATACAGGTGAGGGCCGGGGCGTGGCGCAGGATGCCGCCAATGAAAAAGAGTGCCATCTCGCTTAAGCCCGCGTAGAGGTTGCCGGCGAAGAGCGGTTTCCCCTCTTTCCAGAGGCTCATGTGGGTGTGCATGCCGGAGCCGTTGTCGCCAAAAAGCGGCTTGGGCATAAAGGTGACCGTCTTGCGGTGCCGCTGGGCCACGTTGCGCACAATGTACTTATAGTACTGCATCGAATCGCCCATCACTTTGAGGGGGGCGAAGCGGATATCGATCTCCGCCTGGCCGGCGCTGGCGACTTCGTGGTGCTGGCGCTCGATGGGAATGCCGGCTTTTTCCAATTCCAGGCACATTTCATTGCGGATATCCTGCAGGCTATCGGCCGGAGCGACGGGGAAGTAACCCTCTTTGGGCCGGATCTTGTAACCCAGGTTGGGCATTTCCTCGCGTCCGCTGTTCCAGTGGCCTTCCACGCTATCGACCAGGTGGAAGGAAGTGTTGGAAGCATAATTGAAACGCACGTCGTCAAAGATGAAGAACTCGGCCTCCGGCCCAAAGAAGGCGGTATCGGCGATCCCGGTGCTCTTGAGGTAAGCCTCCGCTTTCTCGGCGATGCCGCGCGGATCACGGTCGTAGGGCTCACGCGTGATCGGGTCCACGATCGTGCAGATCAAGCTCAGGGTGGGCTCGGCGTTGAAGATATCGATCCAGGCCGTGGTCGGATCCGGAATGACCAGCATGTCGGACGCGTTGATCACTTTCCAGCCGCGGATGCTGGAGCCGTCAAAGCCCAGCCCTTCGGTGAAGATTTCCTCGTTGTATTCCGTGAGTGTGGTGGTGAAATGCTGCCAGGTCCCGGGCAAATCGGTGAACTTGAAGTCCACCAGCTTGATCTCGTGGTCCTTGATCATTTTGCTGACGTCGGAAGGGGATTTTTCTTTAGCCATAGTCAGAAGTTAATGGTTGAGGGTTAGGAGTTGAGAGGGTAAAGTTTAAAATCGTTACCGGGTTAAATTGTTACAATGGCGCGGTCGTGAACCGTTTTAACCTGGTAACGATTCAACTATGTGACGGCTTTAGACTGCTTTCTCGCCGATTTCTTCCGTGCGGATTCGGACCGCGTGTTCCACGGGGAGAACGAAAACCTTGCCGTCGCCGATTTTGCCAGTCTTGGCGGCAGCCACGACGACAGTAACGGCTTTATCGACCATTTCGTCGGCCAGCACGACTTCCACTTTGACCTTGGGCAGAAAATCGACGGTGTATTCGCTGCCCCGGTAGATTTCCGTATGGCCCTTCTGGCGGCCGAATCCTTTGACCTCGGTGACGGTCATCCCTTCGATGCCGAGCTCGGCGAGCGCCTCTTTCACCTCTTC
>DASXIK010000088.1:0-1739 GCA_036498025.1 Chthoniobacterales bacterium | reverse complement strand
GATGAGAGATCGTCATCGCTCCGGACTTCTTCGAGTCGTAGACGAAGTATCCCTGGGCAAAGTTCTCCGTGTTTTCGCCGATGATCTTGATCGATTCCTTGTTCGCGCCCACCGTTCCGTCCGCGCCCAACCCAAAGAATTGCGCGCGCACCACATCTTCTGGTTCGATGGAGAAAGCGGCGTCGAACTCGAGGCTCGTTTTCGAAACATCATCCTTGATGCCAATGGTGAAATGATTCTTCGGCGTGGCCTGCGCCAGGTTATCGAAAATGCCTTTGATCATGCCGGGCGTGAATTCCTTGGAGGAAAGCCCGTAGCGGCCGCCGACCACGCGCACTTCCTGGCGGCCCTGCTCGTAAAGCGCGTTGACGCAGTCGAGGTAAAGCGGTTCGCCTCCGGCCCCGGGCTCTTTCGTGCGGTCAAGCACGGCCAGGTGTCGCGCGCTTTGCGGAAGCGCTGCCACAAAACGTCGGGCATCAAACGGCCGGTAGAGCCGCACCTTGAGCAGGCCGACCTTCCCCTTCCGCGCATTCAGAAAATCCACCGTCTCGTGCGCGGCTTCGCAGCCCGAGCCCATGAGAACGATCACGCGCTCGGCATCGGGCGCCCCATGATATTGGAAAAGACTGTATGGCCGGCCGGTCATGTCGGCGAACCGATCCATCGCCCGCTGCACGATCTCCGGGCACGCGGCATAACACGGATTGACCGTTTCCCGCGCCTGAAAATAAACATCCGGATTTTGCGCGGTGCCGCGGATGACCGGATGATCAGGCGACAGCGCGCGAGCCCGATGCTCGATCACACGTGTCTCGTCGATCATCTCTCGCAGCTCGTCCTCGTGCAGCAGACTGATCTTCGAAATCTCGTGCGATGTGCGAAACCCATCGAAAAAATGCACGAAAGGAATGCGTGACTCCAACGTCGCCGCATGCGCGATCAGGGCCAGATCCTGCGCTTCCTGCACGGAAGCCGAACACAACATGGCCCAGCCCGTGGCTCGCGCCGCCATGACATCACTGTGGTCCCCAAAAATGGAAAGGGCCTGCGCCGCCAGCGAGCGCGCAGCAATGTGGAAAACCGTCGGCGTCAGCTCCCCGGCAATCTTGTACATATTCGGGATCATCAGGAGAAGTCCCTGCGACGCTGTGAAAGTTGTGCTCAACGCCCCGGTTTGCAGAGCGCCGTGAATGGCTCCAGCCGCGCCTCCTTCGCTCTGCATTTCGAACACCGCCGGCACCGTGTCCCAAAGATTTTTCTGACCGCCCATCGCCCACGCGTCCGCCCATTCCCCCATCGGCGAGGCCGGCGTAATCGGATAAATGGCGATCACCTCGTTGAGCGCGTAGGCCACGCGGGCCACAGCTTCATTGGCGTCCAAAGTTTTCCATTCCGCCGCCATGTCGCCATTGCGACCCGCGCGCCGTAGCTCATGTTTGAAATCGGGCGCCACCAGCACCGGCCCACCCGCGTCACCCGCTCCCTTTTTCTTTTGTAAGTCCACGACGATTACGAGCATAGCTTTCCTCGAGCGAGGGCGATGCACGCGGGTTGCGTTTTCCTGTGCAGTTCTTGTTTTGTTGCCGATTCCCCTTCCAGTGACCGGCCTGCCCCAAATCGCACTCCCTGGCCGTTTTCCTCATTCGACCGTGCCAACGAGGAAAAGGGGGGCTTTTTGCCTAATCAGTGCTATAATCCATAATGTCTAAACCATCCGGCCCTTTTTTCTCGCGTCGCGC
>DASXIK010000087.1:0-22044 GCA_036498025.1 Chthoniobacterales bacterium | reverse complement strand
ATGCGGAAGGCGCTGGAGCGGATTCGCCGCGGCACGTTTGCCCGCGAGTTTTTGCGCGAGATCAGCAGCGGCCGGAAGCGTTATGCAAAATTAATGCGAAAGGCGGAGAAGCATCCGATCGAAGCAACCGGGAAGCGTTTGCGCGCGCTCATGCGCGGGAGGGACAAAAGGTAAAAGCGAGCCCGAGCCCTGCAACAAAATGCAGTGCTCGGGTACGGACTGGAAGTGCGTCTCTGGCGCTTTAGTAGGGTGCCTTGTTGCCAATAATGTCCATCGGCGACGGGGTGGTCGGGATGCCCCGGATCCTCTCACAAGGCAGCGGGATGCCCGACGCCGTGGTCATGACATAGCAAACCTTCACCTTCCGTGGTTTTTGCTTTGCCAGTTTCACCACCGGCTTTGGCGGATCAGCCAGGGCCGACCCGCAGAACGCCATCGCCATCAAAACGCTCAGCAGTTTGATTGCATTTTTCATTGCCCCATTTTACGCCTTTTCCGGCCAAGAGACAATGACTTTAAGCCGACCTTTCCGGCTAATTGCCCCAGAGGAAATGCTCCAGGCGCAGGCGGCTCAGGCGGCCCTGTGCTTCCTCGCTGCGGGTGCCGGCGGCGGCCGCCAGTTTCTCGTAAACACTGGCGGCCGACTCCCATTTCCCGGCATCTTCCAGCAGGCGGGCCGCGTTAAAGCCGGCCTTGTAAAACCAGAAGAACTCAGGGGGCCGGTCCGGTCGCGCCTGTTCTTCCATGACCTGGTAAAAGATGCTGAGAGCGCCATCCCGGTCGGCCTTTTTCTCCAGGCAGACGCCTTTCTTGAAAAGAGCCTGATTTCGCCAATGCCCCGGCTGGCTGTTCTGGGCCACGAGTTGATCGTAACTCTCGATGGCCCGATCGAAATTCTTCGGATCTTGGGATCCCAGTTCGAAATAGATGTCGCCCTTGCCGCAGAGGGCCTCGCGTTTTTCGTTAGGCTTGGTCTCGCCCTTCAACACTTCCTCATATAGCAGGAGGGCGTCCTGCGGTTTGCCCAGCCTGCGCTCAATCACCGCCTGCTCATTGCGCGCCGACCAGCGCATCTCGCTCTTCATCTGCACAACCCTGTCAAACAGTTCAATGGCGCGATCGAGCGAGCGCGGTCCCATCGTCGACATGGCCGATTCGGCGGCGAAGAACAGGGCCTTTTCGGCGATCGTCCCGGTCGGGTTTTCCCCGGCCAGAGTTTCGAATTGAGTCTGTGCGTTGGCAAAGTCCTGTCGCCGGTAATAGGTCTCGGCCAGTTTCAGGCGCACGTCGCTGGCCAGGCGCGACATGGGATGTTGCGCCAGAAATCGGGAGGCGCGGTCGATCACATTGGTCTCCTGACCGGGGGAGGTGTCCTCCAGCCAAATGGTCAGATAATCAGCCTGCTCATTGGCGGCGACATTGGGCTTGGTGGCGCGCGCTTTCTCCAGATTCTTTCGGGCTTCGTCGATTCGAGGTGGAGTGGCGTGAAAAGCCAATTCGGCCAGGGCCACCCATGCCTCGGCCACGCGGGGATTATCCGGATGATCACGCACAAATTTTTGCAGAGAGGCGGCTGCCGCTTTATCGCCTTTGGCCGCCTGCACCAATCCCTCCGCCAGGCCAAGCTCCGCCGGTGCGCTGGAATCTTTTTCTCCCTTTGCCAGCTCCCGTTCATCCGCCAGAAAACGAGCCTGGTCTCCCACCTGCAGCCAGCCAAGGGAAGCGTTGAATCGTGAAGCCGCAGCCAACGGAGAGGGCGACCGCGCCACCTCTTCAAAGCGATCCGTCGCCCGATCGAACCGGCCCAGACCGTAATGCAGTTCTCCTTCCAGCATGTTGATGTGATCGAGCACGGAAGGCTCCGGTGGCAACGCGCGGGCCTCCGAGAGGATGGCGATGGCTTCATCCGCGTGGCCCTCCTCCGCAGTCAGCCGCGCAAATTCAAGCAAGGCCACGGCGATGCCCGGGACGCGCGCGTGACCGCGGCGCAGTTCGCCGAATAATTGCAAAGCGCGTTCGCGATGGCCGGCGCGCAGCTCGATCCGAGCGAGATACCATTGCGCGAAAGCGCGCCGAGGCTGCTCGGGCTCCCGCGTCCACTTTTCCAGCTCGACGCGTGCGGGTTTGCGCTCCGCTCGATAGAGTTCGTCCAGCTTAGCAAAGAGTTCCTGGAGATTTTCGTCGTGCGGATGGCGATCAATGAAATCTTCGAGAAAATCGTCGCCTAACTCGGGCGTTTTTAGCTGCAAATGAGCATCCGCCGCCGCGAACAGCGCCGCCAGAATTAAGGCGTGGCTCGCTTCTTCCGGCTTCTTCACCAGCGACTCGAAGGTGCCGATGGCGTGCTCCGGCCGGTGGCGGACCAGCTGAAGGCGGGCACGCAAAAAGCGGCGTTCCTTGCGCTCGGCGGCCGACGTGGGGTTCATGTCGTCGAGCAGACGCAAGGCATGGGACCAGTCCGAGCGGTCGAGCAGCAGGTCGGCTGAGCGCAGACTGGCCCGGGCGCTCCACTTCGAGTCGTGCAGCAGAGTAGCCAGGCCCTGCAGGGCCTCTTCGCCGCGGCCCAGTGCTCGTAATGTTTCGGTCGCGCCAAAAGTTGCCTGCGCCCTCGTGGTGGATGCGGGGTTGGCGGCGTCCGCCTGGAAAAAGGGAAGCGCTTCCTTCCAGCGATGGAGCGCGGCAAGCGTCTGGCCGCGCCAGAAATTCCAGGAGGCCATTCCTTTGATGCGCGAATCGTCCAGCAGGATCAATGCTCCCGCGGGTGCATGCGCTTCCAGCAACGCCGGCACCAGCTGCGTGGCCACGCTCCGCCAATCCTCGTCGCCTCCGGCTTTCTTGAGTAGTTCACGCAGCCTAACGACTGTCACCTCGGGCACGCCCTCGCGCGCTGGTTCCACGGCTGTCGACAGGGCGGGAGCAAGCGCGGCCGGTTGGGCGGAAGCCAGGCCGGCAATAGCCATTAGGGCGAGAGCCGCGGCAGCGGAAAAGTGCAACTTCATGCCGGCTGAAGCAACGGTTTCAAAAACTGTCCGGTAAAACTGTGAGGCAGGTTGGCGATTTCTTCGGGCGATCCGGCGCCCAGAACCTCCCCGCCCCGGTGCCCGCCTTCCGGGCCGAGGTCGATGATCCAGTCGGCGCATTTTATCATCTCGAGGTTATGCTCAATCACCACCAGCGTATTTCCGGCGTCGCGCAGTTTCATCAGAACTTGCAGAAGCTTCTCGATATCGGCGAAGTGCAAACCAGTGGTTGGTTCATCGAGAATATACACGGTCCGGCCAGTTGCCTTCTTGGCCAGTTCGGTGGCCAGCTTGACGCGTTGGGCTTCGCCGCCGGAAAGGGTCGTTCCCGCCTGGCCCAGCCGGAGATAACCGAGCCCCACGTCGAGCAGCGCGGTGAGCTTGTCGGATACGCCGGGCACGTTCCGAAAAAAACGCGCGCCCTCATCCACCGTCATGTCCAGCACGTCGGCGATATTTTTGCCTTTGTAGGTAATCTCGAGTGTCTCTCGATTATAGCGGCGGCCGCGGCAGACCTCGCATTCCACGTAGACGTCGGGCAGGAAATGCATCTCGATCTTGATCAATCCGCCTCCCTCGCAGTTTTCGCAGCGCCCGCCTTTGACATTAAAACTGAATCTTCCGGCGTCGTAACCGCGCACGCGCGCGGCCGGCAGTTGCGCGAATAACTCGCGGATGGGCGTAAAGGCGCCGGTGTAGGTAATGGCATTCGATCGCGGTGTGCGGCCAATGGCGGTTTGATCGATGACGATGGACTTGTCGATCTGATCCAGCCCGCGCAGCGCTAGAAATTTTCCCGGCTTATCTTTCGAGTTGTAAAAGTGCCGGAAGAGCGCGCGCCGCAGGATGTCATCGATCAGGGTCGATTTTCCGCTGCCCGACACGCCGGTTACGCAGGTGAAACATCCGAGAGGAAGGGAAACCGTGGTATTCTTCAGGTTGTTCTCCGACGCTCCAACAATCGTCAGCCAGCCGGACAACTCCAAGTTGCGCGCGGCGTTTTGGCTGATTGCCCCCGGCTGTATGCGCTTTCGCGGGATGGGAATGCGTACACGCCCGGAAAGATAATCGGCCGTGAGAGAATTTTTTGCGCGCAGGATTTCCTCCATGGTTCCCTGGGCCACGATTTCGCCGCCGCGTGGTCCGGCCCCCGGACCCAGGTCAATCACGTGGTCGGCCGCCCGGATGGTTTCTTCATCGTGTTCCACCACGATGACGGAGTTTCCGAGATCGCGCAGTCGCTTGAGGGTTCCGAGCAGGCGCGCGTTATCACGCTGGTGCAATCCAATGCTCGGTTCGTCGAGCACGTAGAGAACGCCGGCCAGCCCGGAACCGATCTGGGTGGCCAGGCGGATGCGCTGGGCTTCCCCGCCGGAAAGAGTGCCGCTCTCGCGGTCGAGACTGAGATAGCCCAGGCCGACTTCCAGGAGGAATTTCAGGCGCGAGCGAATCTCGCGCACCACCTCGGTCACGATGGTTTGTTGCTGGGCCGACAATTCGAGCTGGTCGATGTACTGCGCCGCCGCAGCGATCGTTTGCTCGCTGAACTGATGAATGTTTAACTCGGCGCCGCTTTGGTTCCGGATGGTGACCGCGAGAATCTCCGGCTTGAGGCGCGCTCCCTGGCAGACGGAGCATGGCACTTTGCGCATGAACGTGCGGATACGATTGCGGGTGAATTCGCTTTCCGTCTCCACGTAGAGCCGCTGCATCTGCGGGACGAGCCCTTCGAAAGGCCGCGCGTTCCCTTTGCTCTTGCCGTTCGCGCCAAAGTTCATCTCCACCGGTTCCTCATCCGTTCCGAAATAAAGCGCCTGCTTGAACGCATCCGGCAACTCGGCAAAGGGCAGGTCCTCATCCGCGCGGAAATGTTTCACCAGCGCGCTTTGCAAATGCCGGTAGTACGCCTGCATACGCTTGGTGCCGCGGCGCCACGGGGTGACCGCTCCTTCCGCGAGGGTTTTCGTCTGGTCGGCAATCATGAGATCGGGATCGCACACCAGTTCCGTGCCCAAGCCGTGGCAGGCGGGACAGGCCCCGAAATGGCTGTTGAAGGAAAAATGCTTTGGCGTCAGGTCGCCCAAGGTGAAGCCGCTCTCGGCGTTGCCGTAATCGGTGGAGTAACGCAGTTCCTCCCAATCCCCCGGAGAACTGGAGTGGTGGAGTGTTGGAGTGCTGGTCTTTCCATTACTCCTTTTCTCCATCACTCCATTTCCGCCTGTCTCCCGCAGGATGACGATTCGGTTCCCACCCCACTTCAGCGCGGTTTCGATCGAATCCGTCAAACGAACGCGAATGCCGTCGCGTACCACCAGGCGGTCCACCACGGCTTCAATCGTGTGCCGCTGACTCTTTTTCAGGCGCACCGGATCCGGGCGGCTCAGTTCCACGATCTCGCCATCAAGCCGAATGCGCACGAATCCTTCGCGTTTGGCCTTTTCGATGACATCGCGAAATTCGCCCGTCTGATTTTGCACCAGCGGGGCCAGGAGAATGATTTTGCTATCTGGCGGGTAGGCCAGGATCTGATCAACGATTTGCTGCGGCGTTTGCCGAAAGACCGGCTGGCCGGTGACCGGGTCGTGGGGTTGGCCGACAGCGGAAAAGAGAACCCGGAGATAATCATAAATCTCTGTGGTAGTGGCAATTGTAGATCGCGGATTGGCTCCGGCGCTCCGTTGCTCGATAGCGATGGCGGGAGACAGCCCCTCGATAAAATCGACGTCGGGCTTCTCCATTTGATCGAGGAATTGCCGGGCGTAGGCGGAAAGACTCTCCACGTAGCGGCGCTGGCCTTCCGCGTAGAGGGTATCAAAGGCCAGCGAAGATTTCCCCGAGCCGCTGAGCCCCGTAATGACGACAAGTTTCTCCCGCGGAATCTCCACATGGAGGTTCTTTAAATTGTGCTGGCGCGCACCACTGATCTTGATAACTTGCGCAGGCATCGGGGACGAGAAATCTCGAACCTGTCAGTCAAGCACAACTGTTTCCTTTCTCCAGCGAAATTCGCCCGACCATGAGTGATCCAGCGCCCATCGTAACTGCCGAAGAACTCACCCAACTGCAGAAGAAGTTTAGCGAGATCAAACACTCGATAAACAACGCGCTGGCTGTGATGATGGCGCTTTCCGAAATGTCGCAGCGCCGTCCGGATTACGCAGAGAAGCTCGCCACCACCGTGTTGACCAAGGCGCCCCAGATCGTTGCCAGCCTGCAGGAATTCACTCACGCCTTGAACGAAAAAGCCGCCCCGAAACCGGAAGGGCTGACGAGCGGCGAAGGCTAGGCGCAGCTTCTTTTTTTCGCGGCGGCAAGAGTCGCCATCGACTTTCGAGCGTGCCGCGACGTATGGTTTCGTCGGGAAACTTCTCTTTATGAAATCACCTGACTGTTGCTTGCATTTCCCTGCGGGCTGATCCCTGATGCGCTTCCGGTTATGGGCCATCCCGTTCAGACACCTGACCACAGCATCCTGATCATCGAGGACGAGCGCGACGTCATCGATCTTCTGACCTTGCACTTGCGCAAGACCGGCCGCTTCAGGGTGACGACGGCTCTCGATGGGGTCGAAGGCTTGCAGAAAGCGCGCAAGGAAAAGCCGGCCTTTATCATCCTGGACTTGATGTTGCCCAAGATGCCGGGACTCGAGGTTTGCCAGGCGCTCAAGAGCGATCCGGCCACAAGGAACATTCCCATCATGATGCTGACGGCCCGGGCGGAGGAGATCGATCGCATCGTCGGCCTGGAATTCGGCGCGGATGATTACGTGACCAAGCCCTTTAGTCCGCGCGAGGCGATCCTGCGCATCCAGGCGATCCTGCGCCGGCGCGATGGGAAGGGTTCTCCAGAGGAGCAATTAACGGCCGGCGCGATTTCCATGGACCCAGCGCGGCACCGGGTGGCGGTGGCCGGCAAAGCCGTGCATCTCACGAGCATTGAATTCAAGCTGCTCAAGACCCTGCTGGAGCGCCGCGGCCGCGTGCAGGAGCGCGACCGCCTGCTCAACGAGGTCTGGGGCTACGAAAGTGTCATTGATACACGCACCGTCGACACGCACGTGCGGCGTTTGCGCGATAAGCTGGGCAAGGCCGGTAACGCCATCGAAACGGTGCGCGGCTTCGGCTATCGCTTCTCCGAGAAATAACGCCGGATGACCTGGCTTCTTTTCGGAGCGCTGGCGGGGTTGGTTCTTGTCCTTTTTCTTGTCTGGCAGAAATGGGTCGCGCCCTGGCGGCAGGTGGAAGAAATGGTTGTGCGCGTGGCCCGGGGAGAGAAACCGCCCACCTTTCTTTTGCAGGGCGGCCTCCGGCCGCGCAAGGTGGCGCTCGCCCTCGAGTCGGTGCTCCAACGGCAAACGCGGCTGGAGCAGCAGATTGCCGAGCGGGCTTCAGGGTCTGACACCATCTTTGCCGCCCTGCAGGATGGCCTGCTGGTGGTCGATCCGCGGCACCACCTCACTTTTGTGAATCGCAGTTTCCGGGAGCTGTTCTCTTCGCGGCCCGACGACCTCGGCCGGCCTGTCCTGGAAGTGATTCGCGATCCGGTGGTCGATCAACTGATCGCGGAAACCCTCGCTCGCGGAGAGCCCCAGCGTGCGGAGATGATTGTCCCCGCCACCGGGTCCCATTCGCTCCGGCAAATGCTGGTCAGCGCCGTGGCCATCCAGGGCGATGCTGGCCTAACGACTGGGGCAATGGTGCTTTTTCATGATATCACGCAGCTCAAACAGGTCGATGAGCTCCGGCGTGATTTCGTGGCCAATGTGTCGCATGAATTGCGCACGCCCCTGTCCATTTTGCGCGGCTATATCGAGACCATGCTGGAGGACCCCGAGACTTCGCGCGAGGAGCTGACCCGCATGCTCGAGGTCATGAACCGCCATTCCCGGCGCCTTGGCCTGTTGGTCGACGACCTGCTCACGCTCGCGCAATTTGAATCGGGCAACCCGCATCTCCAGCTTTCGCAGGTGCGGTTGACCGAGCTCTTTGCCGCCATCGTGCGCGATTGGGCTCGCAAGTTCTCGGAAAAGAAACTGAGAGTGCATGTGGGTACGCCCTCGGACCTTCCGCCCATTCGCGCGGACGAAACGCGTTTACAGGAAGTCCTCTACAATCTGCTCGATAACGCCCTTAAGTACACAGAGCCCGGTGGCGCCATTCATTTGCAGGCAGAAAAACGGGCGGACGAAGTGGTCATCAGCGTGGGGGATACCGGGGTGGGCATCCCGGAAACGGATCTGCCCCGGATTTTCGAGCGCTTCTACCGCACGGATAAGGCGCGCAGCCGCGCCCTTGGCGGCACGGGCCTGGGTCTCGCCATCGTCAAGCATATTGCCCAGATGCACGGTGGCCGCGTGGAAGCGGAAAGTGTTCTGCAAGAGGGCACTACCATCCGCGTCTTTATGCCCATTGCCGGCCCATCGGAGCCTGTCGTCACCTAATCGTAACAGTAAAGACTTTGACCGATAGAAGCTGAGTGCGGCAGCTTCGCAACATGACAAAATTTCCCCGGTGGAGCGGCAGGCTTCTTGGTCTCGCACTCGTGTTCGGGCTGAGCGCGACAGCGTCGGCACAAATGACCATCAATGGTGCGGGCGCGACGTTTCCGTATCCGATCTACTCGAAGTGGTTCGACGAGTACGCCAAAGTCGACCCGTCTGTGCGGTTTAATTACCAGTCGATCGGCTCGGGTGGGGGTCAAAAGCAGATCCTGGCGCAGACGGTCGACTTTGGCGCGTCCGACGGTCCGATGAGCGATGACAATCTGGCGAAGGCGCCGGGGAAATTGCTGCACATTCCAACGGTCGCGGGCGCCGATGTGATCACCTACAATCTGCCAGGCAATCCCGCCTTGAAGTTCGATTCCTCCACGATCGCCGACATTTTTCTTGGCAAGATCAAAAAGTGGAATGACCCCCAACTCGCGGCCCTCAATCCCGGAATCAAGCTGCCTGATCAGGAGATGATCGTGGTGCATCGCAGCGATGGCAGCGGCACGACTTACATTTTCACTGATTATCTGAGCAAGGTCAGCCCGGAATGGAAATCGAAGGTGGGTACGAACACTTCCGTGAATTGGCCGGCCGGCATTGGCGGCAAAGGCAACGAAGGCGTGTCGGGACAGGTGAAACAAACGCCCGGCGCGATCGGCTACGTTGAATTGGTCTACGCGATCCAGAACAAGATGCCGTATGGCGATGTCAAGAATGCCGACGGCGGTTTTGCCAAGGCCTCACTCGAGTCGGTCACGGCCGCGATGAGCACGGCGCAAATTCCGGACGATTTCCGATTCTCGATGACGAACCCGCCAGGCAAGGAGTCCTACCCGATAGCGGGCGCGACCTGGCTGCTCGTTTACCAACAGCAAAAGGACGCGGCCAAGGGTGCGAAGCTCGTCGAGTTTTTGAAATGGATGGAAACCAAGGGCGAGCAAATGGCCAAGGACCTCGATTACGCGCCTCTGCCGGAGAGTTTGCGCGATCGCGTGCTCAAACGAATCGACGAGATTAAGTATTAGCGGCTCCCGAGCGTTCGAAAGAAGGCCGTAAGGCGGATATGCCCACAGTCGCTCACACGCCGGCAATGGAACGAACGGCGGCCGATGAAATGGCGCCGCCGTCGCGCTTTGGGGATAAGGCGTTTGAGTGGCTTACGCTGAGCATGGCACTGGTCGTCATTCTGCTCGTCTTCCTGATCGGCTGGCAGCTGGCCCGGGGTTCGTCGCTGGCCATCCAAAAGTTTGGCTTTCACTTCCTCGCGACATCCACCTGGGATCCCGTGGCGGAGCAATTCGGTGCGCTCCCGTTTATTTATGGCACCCTCGTTTCATCGCTGATCGCCTTAGTGATCGCGGTGCCGCTCAGTATTTCGACGGCGGTCTATCTGACTGAGCTTGCGCCCCGGTGGATCCGCCAGCCGATCATTTCGTTGATCGAAATGCTCGCGGCCATCCCCAGCGTCATTCTCGGTTTATGGGGAATCTTCGTCATGATTCCGTGGCTGCGCGATTATCCTTTTCCCGCGTTGAAGCGCGTCTTTGGCTGGACCCCGTTTTTTAACGGCCCGATTTACGGAACGAGCATGCTCGCCGGCGGAATCATCATCGCGATCATGATCCTGCCGATCATCACCTCGGTTTCGCGCGAGATCTTGCGCAGTGTGCCGAATCTTCAACGTGAAGCCGCTTACGCCCTGGGCGCAACCCGCTGGGAAGTGACGCGCATCGCCGTGCTCAGTTATGCGCGGAAAGGTCTTTTCGGTGCCATCATTCTCGGCCTTGGTCGCGCGTTGGGGGAGACCATGGCCGTAACCATGGTCATCGGGAACACGCCCCAGATCGCGGCGTCGCTCTTCAAGCCGGGCTACACGCTCGCCAGCGTGATCGCGAATGAGTTCACCGAGGCGACCACTGATCTTTATCTGCAGGCGCTCTTTGAGATTGGACTGGTGCTTTTCGGCGTCACCATTCTGGTCAATCTGCTCGCCCAACTGCTTCTGAAAACGATCACGACAACATCGGCCACCCGGGCCGTGCAATAACGATGCGCTCCGGACGACAGGACCAGCATCGCTGGCGCAAAATCAAGAGTGCTCTGGTATCGGCCGCCACGTTTGCTTCAGCCCTTCTGGTGATCGCGCCACTGGGATTGGTTTTTCTCTACCTCCTCGTCAACGGCGCGAGTTCGGTGAACTGGGGTTTCTTTACGCAACTGCCGAAGCCGGTCGGCGTGGCCGGCGGCGGAATGGTTAATGCCATTGTCGGTTCGCTCGAATTGCTCGCCCTCGGATCCGTCATCGGAATTCCAGTCGGTGTTCTCGGTGGTGTTTATCTGGCGGAGTACGGGTCGGCCCGGGGCAACTCGATGCTGCGCTTCATTGCCGATGTGCTCAATGGTGTTCCCTCAATCACGTGGGGCGTCGTTGTTTACGGTCTCGTCGTTCTGCGTTTTAAGGGTTTCTCCGCCTATGCCGGCGGACTCTCCCTCGGCTTGATCATGATTCCCCTCATTCTGCGAACAACGGAGGAAGTGATTTTGCTGGTCCCGAACGGTTATCGCGAGGCCGCTCTCGCTCTCGGCATCGCTCGCTGGAAAACCATCAGTTACGTCGTCATCAAAACGGCATCGAAAGGTATCATTACCGGCATCCTGCTGGCGCTGGCCCGTATTTCCGGCGAAACCGCGCCCCTCTTGTTTACCGCCTTCGGCAATCGCTTTTGGAATCATGATTTGAGCCAGCCCATCGCAGCGCTGCCCTTGCAGATTTTCAGCTACGCCATCTCGCCCTACGACGACTGGCATCGGCAGGCCTGGGCCGGCGCACTTGTCCTCGTCATCGGAATTTTTTGCGTTAACGTATTCGTAAGGGTTCTTACCCGCGAGCGCGGCCCGTCGAGCGCTTAAGAATCCGTCCTATGGTTAATTTAGTTATGCATTCATCGGATCCCATTGCGCTCGAGACGCGCGATCAGTCGACCGGGCCGGGACCCGACACGCCCGCTACCCCGTTGACCTTCGAAATTAGGAATCTCTCCATCTGGTATGGCGAAAAACGTGCCATTGACGATGTGACCCTGGACATTCCCGCCAACGCGGTCTCGTCGATTATCGGGCCAAGTGGCTGCGGCAAATCGACGTTTATCCGGTCGCTCAACCGCATGCATGAGTTAGTCCCGCGAACGCGACTGGAAGGCAAAGTTTTGCTCCGGGGCCAGGATCTTTATTCGGCCGACGTCGACCCGGCCATTGTGCGTCGCCGAGTCGGCATGGTCTTTCAAAAATCGAACCCGTTTCCGACCATGTCGATTGGTGAAAATGTGACCATCGGATTGCGCCTGAACGGTGTGCGCGATCGGAAATTTCTGAACGAACGGCTGGAGAAATCGCTGCGTATGGCGGCACTCTGGGACGAGGTCAAAGACGACCTGAACAAGCCCGGTACCAGTCTTTCCGGCGGCCAGCAACAGCGTCTTTGCATTGCGCGCGCCCTCGCGGTCGAACCGGAAGTCATTCTCATGGATGAACCTTGTTCCGCGCTCGACCCGATCGCCACGGCAAAAATCGAGGAGCTGATCCACGAATTGAAAGCGAAATACACCATCGTTATCGTAACGCACAACATGCAGCAGGCCGGGCGTTGCTCCGATTACACCGCCTTTTTCTATCTCGGAAAATTAATTGAGTTCGGGGCGACGAGCCTCATCTTTAGTAATCCCCGCCAGCGCCAGACCGAAGATTACATTACCGGCCGCTTCGGATAAGCGCCTAGCTGAAATGAATTCTCCGCGCCATATCCTTGGGACCTTTGACGAGGCCCTTTCTTCGCTGCGCAATAACGTCCTCATGATGGCTGGCCTGACGGAGCGGGCATTCGATCGCGCCATGAGAGGACTGTTTGAAAGGAACGACGATCTTTGCGCCAATGCCATCGCCGACGATGAGGAGATTGATCAGCTGGAGAAGCAGGTCGACAAGGAGGGCGTCGATCTGCTCACTCGCTTCCAACCGGTGGCTTCCGACCTCCGGCGGGTGGTCGCGGCCATGAAATTGAGTCCCAACATTGAGCGGGTGGCGGATCAGGCCACCAGCGTGGCCCGCCGGGCCCGGAAATTGAATCGCCACCCGCCCCTGACTGAAACCGAGCTGGTGGAACCGCTTTACGCGCTGGCCATGTCCATGTTCAAGGACAGCATCGATGCTTACGTGAGAGAGGACGTGCCCCTCGCCATGGCCATCATCCCGCGTGATGAGGAACTCGACGAGATGAACGCCACTGTGCAACAGCAACTGATCGAGCGTATGGCTCAGGATCCCGATCAGTTGCGCGGTTACCTGAACCTGATTTTTGTGGCGCGCTGCATGGAACGGGTGGGCGATCACGCCACCAACATTGCGGAAGATGCTGTTTACGCGGCGGTGGCGGAAGATATCCGTCATCCTATGGCCGAAGCGGGCTAGGCCAGCGACTTGCGGGTCGCGCGCCGCGAAGGTTGGGTAATATCGTGACTTCGCTCGACATGACAAAGAACTGAGGCCCCTGCGATGGTTCTGTGGATTGACCTCGTCATGACAGCGAATGCACTTTCTTTAGATTTTTCTTTCGGGGGGATTGCCGATGGATAAGAATGCTCGCTCGGACAAAGGCAAGAAGGCCCTCTCTTATCTCTTATGAAACTAAAAAATCTGAACAAAAGAATCCAGCGTCTAGCCGCTAGGATCGCCAAGGACGTGAAGAAGCTTGGGAAGCTGAAGCAAAAGTTTGCCGCCGGGCCGAAGAAAAAGAAGAGCAAAGCCAAAGGCAAGAAAAAGGACAAAGGCAAGAAGTCTGGGAAATCGAAAAAGGCCGGGAGAACGGCCCAAGCCGCGGCGCCTGCCGGGACAAAGAAAAGAGGTCATAAACTCAGCTCCGAAGGGCGCGCCAAATTGCGCGCCTTGATGAAGGCACGGTGGGCCGCCAAGCGAGCCGCTGCCGGGCAAGGCCAGGCCTCAGCCGACGCGGAGCAGCCGGCCTGAATTGGCGGATCATACCGCGCACCTCAGTCCGGTCATGAGCTACGAACTCCGCCGTGATGAAGCGCTGGGCGACAGCCTGCGCCGCGTCTGCCGCAAGCAGATCGAGCTGGCCATGGCCATCGCTCAGGGGGAAAGGGAAACGGAGGACACTCCGGTCCATGAGACCCGCAAGCATTTGAAGAAAGCGCGGGCTGCTTTGCGTCTCGTGCGCGAGGAGATTGGACGCGGTTTGTTTCGGCGGCAGGACCAGTGCCTGCGCGATATCGGCCGCATGATCTCCGAGGTTCGCGATGCCGAGGCGCGCCTGCAAACGGTCAGGCAACTGCAAGGCGTCTCGCAGAAACGCGGTCGCGCCATCTGCCGCAGCCTCGAAACCATGCTGGTGCTGGAGTTGGAGAACTTCATGGCTGCTTTCGCCGAGTGGCAGACCCAGGCCGCGCCCATGCTCGCAAGCGCGCTGGAGATGATGGATCACTGGGCCGTGGACGATTTCAGCGCCGGGCAGCTTCGCTGCGCTGTGCAATGGAGTTATAAGCGCGCCCGTCGTGCCCTCGCCGAAGCCAAGGCCAAGCCGTCGGTCGAGACTTTCCACGAGCTGCGCCGGGAGGCAAAGATCCTCTGGTGCCAGCTGCGCATTCTTCGCCCCCTTAACCAGGTGGTGTTGAAGACTGTCATCGACCAGGTGGATGCTGTCGGAAATTTGTTAGGCCGGGCCCACGATCTCAGCTTTCTCGGCCAGCGGCTCGACGCCGAACGCGGGCAGGCCGACTGGCAGAGAGAGGGGCAAAAATTACTGGCCGTGATCGAAGTGAGCCAGGCCGATCTGCAGCGCGGCGCGGCCGAGCTGGCGGAGCGCTTTTTCAGTGAACGCCCGCGAGATTTCGGCGACCGCCTGGCTGCCTGGCTGGAGGAATGGGCCATGCCGCGCTCCGCCACTGACGCCCTGGTGGACGAGGCGCCTTCTCCTCCCGCGCGCCGGCCTGGTCCCGTCACTTCAGTCGCAGCACCGCGTCCATCGCGTCGAAAACGGGCCAGATCGAAATAAGGGAAATCAGTCCGAAAAGGAAAACCTCCGCCGCTCCATGCCAGCTGAAATCGTTAGGTAGGCGGGACTTCGTGGCCCTGGCGAGGTGAATCTGCCCATGGTTCTGGCGGCGTCGTGGCCGCTGCACTTTAATCACATTCATGTTCCCTTCCTTAGGCGTTGACCGGTTTTTCGTCAGGTGACGAATTGTAAAGACGGAGTGACAATGAGGTGCCGGAGGATGAGTAAAAATTCGCTTGCAGTATTCATCTAAGGGAATATACTCGATGCCGCATATGACGGTCGACCAACTGATGTCGCTGCTCGAGGAAACGCCCAAGGCCCGGCCCCGATTCGTCCTTCCGGACGGTGCCCTCATCCCGGCGCATTATCACATCACCGAAGTGGGACATTTGACCAGGCGCTTCATCGATTGCGGCGGCGCTATTCATGAGACGGCTCACGCATGCTTGCTTCAGGCGCACGTGGCCGATGACGTCGAGCACCGCCTGGATGCCGCAACGTTCGCTAAAATTCTCGATCTCGGGAAAAAAGTGCTGCCGCACGGGAATATCGACGTCGAAGTGGAATACGAGGACGATGGCGTTTCTCAATATCCCATCGAAGGCGCGGAACTGACCGGCGATTTTCTCGAGCTCCGCCTGCGCGGAAAACATACGGATTGTCTCGCGAAGGAGAAATGCGGGATCGAATCCGGCTGCTCGACGGCCGACTGCTGCTAGGTTGCGTATGGAACTCGTGCGGATCTATCAGTGCTTCTGTGATCGAACGCGGCTTCGCATTCTCCATCTGCTGACGAAATCCCCGCTGTGCGTCTGCCATTTTCAGGAGATCTTGAATGAGCCGCAGGTGAAGATTTCCAAACACCTTTCCTATCTCAAGAACCGTGGCATGGCGGTGGCCGTCCGCGAAGGGAATTGGATGATCTACTCATTACCGGCCAGGAAGGATGCCGAGCTGACAAGGAATCTGAAGTGTCTTCAGGACTGCGCGCAATCGGACCCGGTCTTTGGGCGCGATTTGAAGCAATTGGGCGTTCTCCAGAGAAGCAGTTGCCAGCCGGCCGCGATTTTTTCCGCCGGTACGCGCGGTCGGAGAAAATGATGAAAAGGAAAAACGTCCTCTTCATATGCATCCACAACAGCGCGCGCAGCCAGATGGCGGAAGCGTGGCTTAATTACCTTTGCGGCGAATGTTTCGAAGCGCAGAGCGCCGGCCTTGAGCCGGGGAAGTTGAATCCATTGGCCGTGGCCGTCATGCAGGAAGCCGGTATCGATATCTCGCGCAAAAAAACACAAGCGGTTTTCGACGTCTTCAAGTCGGGCCAGCTCTTCGCCTACGTGATTACGGTGTGCGATGAGACCAGTGCCGAAAAGTGCCCGATCTTTCCCGGGGTTACCCAGCGCCTGCATTGGAGTTTTCCCGATCCATCCCAGGTGACCGGGAGCCCGGAAGAAAAGCTCGAGCAGGTTCGAGAGATTCGCGACCAGATCCGGGAACGCATTGAGCAATGGTGCGCCGAAGTTTGCCCAGCGGCGGCAGCCCATCCTCAAACGTGAGGCCAAAACTGATCGCGGAGTTTCTGGGGACTTTTGGCCTTGTCTTTGCCGGCACCGGCGCGGTCGTCATCGATGAAGTGACGGGTGGCGCAGTGACGCACGTCGGGGTCGCGCTCACTTTCGGGCTGATTGTGCTGGCCATGATTTATACGCTCGGTGATGTCTCCGGGGCGCACATCAATCCCGCGGTCACCATCGCTTTTTCCGTGGCCGGGCGATTCCCCTGGCAAAACACTTTTCCCTATGTCATCGCCCAGTGCGCCGGCGCGATCGCCGCCAGTCTGACCCTGTGTTTTCTTTTTCCGCAGAACGCCCACCTTGGCGCCACTCTTCCTTCCGGATCGTGGCTACAGTCGTTCATTCTGGAACTTCTTCTCACGGCCATCCTGATGTTCGTTATTCTGGGCGTCTCCACCGGCGCACGCGAGAAGGGGATTACCGCCGGGATCGTCGTCGGCTCGGTCATCGCGCTGGAAGCGCTGTTCGCCGGGCCGATCTGCGGAGCTTCCATGAATCCTGCCCGCTCACTCGCACCAGCGGTCGTCAGTATGCATTGGCAGAGTCTGTGGATTTATCTCCTGGCTCCAACTCTGGGAGCCATTCTGGGTGTAGGCGCTTTTCGTCTCGTTCAGAACGAGCGTGCTTGAGCCGTTGTCAGCGCGGTGGGGGGCCCCACGACGCCACTAGACAGGCTCCGCCGCTGCCGGATGAGCCGCGGCGGTGGCGCTCTCCGCGGCCGTCGGAGTGAATGGATGGTAATTGACCATCTCGATGCTGCCGTCCTTTTTTTCGATCAGCGCCGAGCAGGTTTCCACCCAATCACCACAGTTATAGTAAGTCACCGGCCCGATCGACCGGATAGCCGCACTGTGAATGTGGCCGCAAAGGACCGCGTCGACGGAGTATTTGGCGGCGTAACGGACCACTTCCTCCTCGAAACGTCCGATAAAACTGACGGCGTCTTTGACCCGCTTCTTGGCGTAGGCGCTCAGCGACCAGTAACCCAGACCGAAACGGCGCCGGAAAAAATTGATGGCCGGGTTGAGCGAGAGCAGAAATTGGTAGCCCACGTCGCCGACGAAGGCGAGCCACTTGACGTTCTGCACCACGGTGTCCAGCTCGTGCCCGTGAATGACCAGGATTCTGCGGCCATCGGCGGTCACGTGGATCGCTTCCTTTTCAATCGTGATATTGCCGTAGTGACCTTCGAACTGGCTGACCATCTCGTCGTGGTTGCCCGGGATATAGATGACCCGGGTTCCCTTGCGCGCCTTGCGCAGGATTTTCTGGATGACATCGTTGTGCTGCTGCGGCCAGTAAATGCCGCGGCGCAACTGCCAGATATCGATCAGATCGCCGACGATGTAGAGAGTTTCGAACTCGTAGTCGCGGAGGAAATCGAGGAGCACGCCGGCGTTGGCACCGCGTGTGCCAAGGTGGATGTCGGAGATCCAGGCGGTTCGCGTCTGCCGAAGGGTCGGCGAGTCCGGTTCCGTGGATTCCACGGAAAATCGCGGAGCTGCGGCGGTCTCCATTAAGCTGGGCCGACCATAAGGGGATAACGGGCCAGGCGGCAAATGCGGCATTGTTACGTTTATGTGGCAGCCGGACCCGCGGGCGGCGACTCTTGGCACTGCGAATGCTCAAATGGAGGCTTCTCCGTATGGATCCAAATCCGCCCGCCGGGAGCCCAACTCGCCCGGTCACTAATCTTGCCCTGAAAGCCATTCTCCTGGTCGATGATGATCAGCAGCTGGCCTCGGCTTTGCAATGGATTCTGGCCGACGAAAACTTCCTGGTAGACGTCGCCTTTGATGGCGAGGAAGCCCTGCTCAAGGTAAAGGCCCACGAGTACGATGCCATCATCTGCGATCTGATGATGCCGCGGCTGCGAGGCGACGAATTTTATGTCCAAGCCAGGGAGCTGCGCCCGGCCCTGGCGGATCACTTTATTTTTATCACCGGTTTTTCTGCCGATCCAAAAATCCGTGATTTTCTCAGCGGCCACGACGTGAAATACCTGGTCAAGCCTTTCAAGGTCGAGGGCCTGATCCAGTGCGTGAGAGAATTGCTCTCTTGAGGCACGCCGCGACCGCCCGAGTCTGATCACGGCAATCGTGGCTCTAGCAACCGGGCCTTAAGTAATCGAGCCATCCACGCTGGACCTCGGTGGAACCGAACTCCAGCTTTCCATCTGGTGAATCGCGATGAATTTGACGTGTTTTTCCGCCTGCTTAAAACGGCACGTTCAGGTCGGCCTGGAAAAGTTGGTAGTGATCGAGAGGATTAACGCCGATATCGCCGGACCCACCGCTCCCAAGTGAATCATCCGAGCGCCACATATAAGCCCAAGTCAGGCCGAGCCACACCGAATCGGTCAACTTATAGCCTGCCTGGACCACCGGGCCCTGCATGTTTAACCGAGAGTCGGTGAAATCGCTATCGACTAAATTTGGATCGAGGGCGTATTGGTCGGTGTGTTGCCAAAAGGCACCCAGACGCCAGTCGTTCTTCTTTTTCAATTGGCCGACTTCCGCGCCGATCCGGTAAGCGTAACGCTGGTCACCCTTCCCTGGATGCCCGGCTGCGGCCGCGCGATCGTCTCCGTTGAAATTCACAGCGAAGTCCCCGAGGATGCGCATGGGCAAGCTATGAATCTTCCAGCCGAATTCCCACGGCATGTCGTACACAAGCAGGCTATTGATTCCGTTCTGATTCTGCGCCAGCGACGCGGCGTTCGTTAGGTTTGGATCGCCGCCTTGGAAATGGGTGTCAAAGGACACACCGTTCCCCGTGTAATTTAAAAGAGTCGGCGCCACCTGGAAATAAAACGTCTTTGGGAAATTAAGCTTCGCGCCCACTTGCCACGCGAGAAGAAAGGCGTTCGTGTTCGGGACCAGTTGATTTCCGCTCTGACCAGGCTGGGTATGGGTCGGACGCGGCCCAAGCGGATCCACCAGCGCTGTCCCATCATAGATAAACTGTCCAAGATTAACGAACAGATCGAGCTTCAACGACGGCTCGGATTTCGCGACCGGCATGACGGCTTTGCCATCTTTACTGTAGGAAGCGGTTTCGCCTCCGGTGCTGCCAAATGAAAATGAATGTTTCCATTGCTCGGACAAACCTTCGGGATTGATGTCGTCATCCCAAACCATTCGCGTATTCACGAGAAGCGACTCGAGCGGCATTCTCCCGCCCATGAACACAAAGTCCTTCAAGCCGCGATAACCGGCATACGCTTGGCCCACGTTGATACCGTCGCTGACTTTGGAGAACGGGCCGTTGTTTGCAGCGCTACTGCTTCCTGAGGTATCGTCGCCAAAAGTAACATTTGTCGACCGCACACTTTGACTGGTCTCCAGGCGCACTCCGAAGAACCAATCGTCAACCAGTGTTCCCCGTAATCCCAAGCGGATGCGGTAACGCTCGCGTTCGCGTTCCTGCCAATCATGCCGTCCCGCGATGCCAGGGGCAGGACGGGCAACCGGCGTGTCATCCTCTGTCTCGCCTCCGCGATAATCGTAGCGGAACCGCACGTCACCGAACAGTTCAAGTTCAGTGATCGAGTTGGACAACTTCCATTTGTCGGCACTGGCCTTCTCTACCGGAACCGTTTTCTCCACGTAGGTTTTCCCGTCATAGCTGACTACTGTCTTCGTCGGACCCTCCGCTGGAGCAGTAGCGGCAGTGGACGTTCGCCGCTTCAGACTATCGACCTGTTTTTGCAGAGTAGCGTTACGTTGATCCAGCTCGGCATTCTGTTGTTGCAGTTGCTCGACCGCGCGTTCGAGCTTTTCGAGCCGCTCAGATTCTGAAGAGGTCTGAGCGCTGACCGGTGGCGGGGCCAGCAAGGCAATGGCAATCAGGCCCGCGCTTGCAGCACCGAAGCTGAAATGTTTGGTAAACATGGTTCTCCTTTGTTCTCCTTTTTGGCGATCGAGTTTTCGGTTGTGTCTACGACTCGCTTCCAGCACGCGTCATCGAAGCTCGGAGGCGATTGTTACAATTTCATGGCGGGAACGTAACGATTTGGCAAACTTTATTACCGGAGCAATGGGCGTTTCTTGCGTAAGGATCGTCCTCGCCGTGGCGGATCCGGACGGTCCGCGTTCCCAAAAGCGCGACGGGTCTGCGCAGCAAACGCTACCGCTTCTTGCGTCGCGTGGGCGCTTTTTGCGGAGAGGCGCTGGCTTCCGGTTCAACCGACGGTGCCACGGATGCACTGGCCGAGGGGGTTGCGCTGTCGGCTGCGGCCGGGGAGGGAAGTGGCGAATCGGCGGGTGCCACACTCGCAGCCGCGGCCGCGGTGGGAGCCGCTAGCGGAATCGGCGCAACGGCAGCCGGCGACGTAAGCGGCGCAGCGGCAGCCGGCGAAGGCTGGGCCGTGATGGGCGCAGCCGATGCCTGCGGAGCCGGCGCGGTCTTCAACAATTCCTTGCGAAAAGCGCTGTCGCTCGAGGATCCCTGTTTGGCGTACAGGATCGACAGGGTAAACGTGATCAGGAAAAAGATCGCGGCCAGGTAGCCGGTGAATTTCACCAGCACGTTGGTCGTTTGCGCGCCGAAGATATTCTCCGTGACGCCGCCGCCGAAGGCCGCGCCAAGACCTTCGCTCTTGGGACGTTGCATCAGGATCACGAGGATCATGAGCAGCGCCACAATCATCCAGATAACCAGCAGGGCGGTGATGAGAATCGACATTGGGACGGGCAATATGGCGAGGGGAGCCGCCATTGCAAATGCAATGGCCGCTCCCCTCGAATGACCAATTACCAATGACGAATGACGAATTCAGCCCCAATGGCTGGAGCGTTCCGCCCCTGGTCATTAGTTCGTCATTGCGAATTCGTCATTGGTCATTCTCTTTCACCCGGTTCCAGATCTCATCCAGCTCCGGCAGATTCGCGTCGCCCAATTTTTTGCCCTGCGCTTTCAACTCCTTTTCCACCAGATTGAATCGGGCGACAAACTTGTCGGTTGCCTTTTGCAACGTGCTCTCGGCGTCGAGCTGGCATTTTCGTGCCAGGTTGACGACGGCAAACAACAGGTCCCCGATCTCGTCCTCAATGGCGGCCGCGTCCTCCGAGGCCATCGCTTCTTTGGTTTCGCCCAGCTCCTCATCCACCTTGGCCATGACTTCGGGCAGGTGCTCCCAGTCAAAATTCACGCGCGCCGCCTTTTTTTGCGCTTTCTGGGCGCGCACCAGCGCGGGCAAAGCCACCGGCAGACTGTCGAGGTAATGCTCGTGCGTCTCCTTTTTTTCCTCGTGCTTGATCGCCTCCCACTGTTTCAGCACCGCCCCGGTGTCGCGCGCATCGCTTTCACCGAAGACATGAGGGTGCCGGCGAATGAGCTTCTCCGTGATCTCTCGGGTGACCTCCGAGATATCAAAGTTGCCGGCTTCGCGCGCCATTTCTGCGTGCATGACAATGTGCAGAAGCAGGTCTCCTAATTCTTCGCGAAAATGGGCCATGTTCCCGGCGCGCGCGGCCTCCGCCACTTCGTAGGCTTCCTCGATGAGCTGCGGCAAAATGGAGAGATGCGTCTGTTCCCGGTCCCAGGGGCATCCGCCGGGAGCGCGCAGCTGGGCGACGATTTGGCAGAGGCGATCGAAGGAGGCCTGTGCGTCGGGCGGGGCAGAGGTGAGGTTAACCGATTCGATCATCGCTGTTCTCTCAACCATCAACTTTCAACTCGCTTCAAATCTTCCAGAGCGAGCGATGGGCGCGGAACTCCGAGATTTCCCCGGAGGTTTTCTTGCCCACATAAATGGTAATGCCGACGACGCAGACGAGGGTGATCAAAAAGATGGAGGCGACCAGCCAGGAAGGGATGTGGCCGACGCGCAAGGCCTGGTAGAAAGACCGCGGACTATCCATGGCCATCGGCGCGTGCAGAAAAATCTTG
>DASXIK010000086.1:0-2855 GCA_036498025.1 Chthoniobacterales bacterium | reverse complement strand
GAGCTGCCAGCCCTGTTCCTTGGCAAATTTTGCCAGGTGCGCGGAGCCCACCAGCCCCTGTTCCTCGCCCGCCACGGCGACAAAGACAATGCTGGAAGGGAAGCGCATGGTGCTCAGAGCACGGGCGCATTCGAGCGAGACGGCCACTCCCGAGGCGTAGTCATTGGCTCCCGGAGAGGTTACCCGGGGATCCATCAAGTTGGTTGCGCGGGAGTCGTAATGGCCGGTAACCAGCACCATTCGCTTGGCCTGAGCGGGGTCGGTGCCGCGCAGAACGGCGTAGACGTTGGTAATCCGGGTTGGCTTGGGGATGCGGTTTGCCCAGGGAGTGCCGGCCGCGGCGGCGGGATCTGCAACGAATGTGTCGCGTCTCACATCTAGACAGTTGCCGCATTGTTTAGAAATCTCATCAAACTGGCCAAAGATCCAGTCGGCGGCGGCTTCAATGCCGGTGCCGGCCGGCAGGTCCTGCTCCATGCTGGAAAGGGTGTTGCGGGTCTGGAAACCAACCAGCTTCTCAATCGTCTGATGAATGCGCGCCGGGTCAATGGTGGCAATGGCGCGCTGGACGGCCGGGTCAGCGGCAACCGGGGTAGCGGGATGACCGTAAAGTTTGAAGTCGGCCTGGGAAAAACCCTGGGACGGCGCCAGCGCCGTTGCACAAACCAGGAGGAATGGGGCAATCTTCATGAAGGATTCTCCACACAAAAGTTGCAGATTTCAGCAGTGCGTCCCCCTTGACCTGAGGGCGGGTACCATCTAAAACTAGCGGAGCGTAGTCCGAATAACGCCATCCTACAGTACGGCAAACGCAGATTTTGCGAAAAGAGAGGAGGCTGCCATGCCCAGCTGCCCAGAATGCGAGAATGACCTCGACCTTGAGATGGACGAGGTGGAAGAAGGCGACGTTGTCGCCTGTGACGAATGCGGGACAGAGTACGAAGTCGTTGGTACAGAGCCGTTGGAGTTGACCCGGGTGGGCGACGAAGCCGACGACGACGACGAGTACGCTGAAGAGGAAGAGGAAGAAGAAGAATGAAATTCGGCGCACGTGTCGCCGCCGGTGCAGTGTTTGCTGCCCTTGCGTTCGGAGTAAGTCCCTTCGCGGCTTTCTTAGCGCCCGTCAGCCACGCCCAGAATCTTGGCCAGCGCGCGGTAAATGGAAGCGTAATTGATGCGGACTCGGCGCCTGTGGCGGGCGCCACAGTTTTTCTGCGCAACTCGAAGACCAAATCAATCCGCAGCTACACGTCAACCAAGGAAGGCCGTTTCCGATTCGTCCAGGTGAACATGTCAGAGGACTACGACCTGTGGGCGGAAAAGGACGGCAGAAAGAGCGCCATCAAGACGGTCAGCTCCTGGGACACCCGGAAAGAATTCGAGTGTGAGCTGAAGCTGAAGTAAGTGAACGGCCCGGCTGGTCCCGCCTTCGGCTATTCCTGTTTCAGGCTGATGTCGCCATTGATCGTCTCGATCTTGACGGTATTTCCACCATTGCCGACGCGCCCGGTTACGTAGATGTACTTGCGCGGCGTGCCTCCGCTGTTGTCCCATTCGGTGGTCTGGCGCTCGCTGAGGCCCAGGTGCTGGATCACGCGATACTTGCCTTCGCTGTTCTTGGTGTAGGTCAGCTTGATCTGCACGTCCATTCCGAAATCTTTGGGGACTGTGAGCAGAATGCCGCCCGACATCGAACTCAGCGAAACGTCCCGGCGCGCCGATGACGAGCCGGACAGGTGCGCGGTCACTTCGCCGGCCATCGTGCTGGCCTTGATGGCTCCCCCGGCACGGCCAATGTCGATTTTGCCGCCCATGGTGGAGGCGTCAACCGAACCCGCCGCCCGCTCGACGCTGATATCGCCGCCCATGGTCTTGAGCTTGGCAAAGGGCCCCGCGCTCACAAGGTGAATATCGCCGCCCATCGTTGACAGGTCCGCCCCGTCGGGCGCGTCGGCAACATAGATTCCGCCGCCCATCTTGTGGACGCTCACCACGCTCGCGTGGATGCCTCCGAAGGAGTCGGGCGCCGGTTCGAAGCACGACATTGCAATGCGGTTGGCGCCAATGCACCCGGCGACGATAACGGGAGCGATGCTGATGGCCAAGGTTCGCGAAAGGATCATCTTGGACTCTCCAATAGATCGACACTCATGGTTGCTAAACAGTACGCAAAGCAAGGAAAGAAGTTCCCGACCGGGCGGAGTAATGAAGCTCTCGTCAGCCTTCGAGCTTTTTGGTCACCAACTCGTTCAGCAGCGCGGGATTCGCCTGCCCCTTGGTAGCCTTCATCACCTGGCCGACAAAGAACCCCGCCATCGTCTTTTTGCCGGCCCGATACTGCTCCACTTGCTTTGGGTTGGCGGCGATTACTTCATCGATAAGCGCCTCGATGGCCGAGGAATCGGTGATCTGCTGGGGCTTCTCGCGCTCGTAGACGGCAGGGAAGTCCTCGCCGGTTTCAAACGAAATGTCGAAGAGCTGCTTGAGCTGTTTGGAGCTGATTTTCCCGTCGTCCAGCAGGTCGGCTGCCAGCACAATGCCGGCCATCGAGACAGGCGAATTTTCCTGCTCCAGACCGAGCGCCTTCAGGCGGCCGGCCACCTCGCTGAGCACCAAGTTGGCCACGCGCCGCGGATTCTTCGCCGTGCGGGCGGCGGCCTCAAACCGATCGGCGAATTCGCGCGAAGCCGTGAGCGTCCGAGCGTCGTTTTCGCTGAGGTCGTATTCCGAAATCATGCGTGCGCGGCGCGCCTCCGGCAGCTCGGGGAGCTTCTTCTCGGTCTCGCCAATGTACGCAGGCGAAAGGATCATCTTGGACTCTCCAATAGATCGACACTCATGGTTGCTAAACAGTA
>DASXIK010000085.1:0-2720 GCA_036498025.1 Chthoniobacterales bacterium | reverse complement strand
GCTCCGCATCCGTTACGGCAACTTTCAGGGTTTCGGCTCTCAGCGTTTCGGTTTTCAGTTCTCCTTCTGTCGAGCGCATTGGTCCCCCGAATGCCTTCGGGGTTGAAAGGCTGCCGATGGATGACCCCGAATGTTTTCGGGATTGAAAGCCTGCCAATCGACGGCCCCGATTCTCTTTAGGGTTGAGAGCATCGCCTCCGCCCTGCTTCGACCCGGACACGACCCGTTCGACAAGCTCAAGGCCGGCTTCGCCTGTCCCTCCATTGGCCTGTTCTTCGTTCCCCTTTTCAGCTTTCAGCCTTTCCGTTTTCAGCTTTTCTCTAGTCTCCCACGGCGCGAAGGGATCGTCTTCTTCTTCCTGCACCACGACGGGTTCTTCGTCGGTAATGGCGGCGCGGACTGGCGAGACGGTGGCGCCGCTTGGCCGCATTTCCGCCGGGCGCCGGCGCTCCGCGGGCGCGAACACTGCGCTGTCGTCCAGCTCGGCCAGCACCACCGCGGCGGCTCCGATGGCACCTCCGGCGTCGCCGGCCGCTGCGGGGATATACATCTGAGTAAAAGGCGTGCGCCGATAAATTTTGCCGTTGGCCACGGAGTTCATGGCGCAGCCGCCGGCCAGGGCGAGGTTATTGCAAGGATGCTGCCTATGCAGGGTGTGCAACAGCGAGAAGAAGGCCTTCTCATAGGTCACCTGGATGGAGCGGGCCAGATCCTTGTGCTTCTGTTCCAACGGCTCGTTAGGCGCGCGGGCCGGCCCGAGCAGATCGACCAGGGCCGACTTGTAGAGCAGCCCGACCGAGGGCGTGCAATCCTCCCAGGTGTAGGAAACGTTGTCGCTGTGGTGCCGGAAATAATCGAGGTTCAGGCGAAACGTTCCGTCTGTTTGAATGCTCACCACTTCGCGCAGGGGCTCGATCATCTTGGGCTCCCCGTAGGGCGCCAGGCCCATCACTTTGTACTCGTCGCCGTAATGGGGAAACCCGAGATACTGGGTGAGCGCCGAGTAAAAAATACCTAACGAATGCGGGAAATAGATGCGCTGATCGATGGTGATTTTGTGGCCAAGCCCGAAACCGAAGGCGGTGCTGGCGAAATCGCCGAAGCCGTCCACCGAGAGGCAGGCGGCCTCCTCAAAATCGGAAACGAGGAAGGCGGAAGCCAGATGGGCCAGGTGATGCTCCACCTGATGAACCTCCGCCTTTAATTCCATCCGGTAGGTTTTCTCGAGCGTTTCCTTCGCGGAGACGGCGCTGCGGATGTTCTTGATCTTCTGCATCAGCAACTGCGGCGAAGGCCAATGAGTGACGACAAACCCGAGCCGCCGCCAGTTGTTCACCCCGGGCTTGCGATTGATAGCGATGTGCTCGACCTGGCTCAGGTTCAGGCGCGCTTCGCTCAGGCAATAATCGATCGCCTTGGTGGGCAACCCGGCCCAATGCTTGATCCGGCGAAAGCGTTCCTCCTCGGCAGCGGCCACCAGTCTGCCATCGACAATCAGGCAGGCGGCGGAGTCAGCGTGGTAAGCGTTGAGACCTAAAATGACCATTCCAAGGAGAAAGTATAAAGGCTAAATAAAGGAGGAGAAAGTGCAGCCGCCGGTCCGGCCGTTCAGCTGCTTCCTGTCCACGGCGGCAAAGATGATCAGTAATCCCCAGACTACAAAGGATTTTGCAAACGTCATTTCTGAATTCTACTGAGCCTGTGCCGCCAACCATCCAGATTCTCGGGCTGCGTTTTCTCCATGGCTCCGCGCAGCAGGCCGTGGACCAGGTCTCGGGCACGGGCGGCGTGCTGGTGGTGCCGGCGGCGCCGGCCCTGGTGCGTTTGCAGCGCGACGCCATTTACCGGCAGGCCATGTTGTCCGCCGATTACGCCATCCCCGACAGCGGGCTGATGGTGCTGAGTTGGAAAATCCTGCGCGGCGCAAGTTTTTCTCGCGTTTCCGGTCTGGCTTACCTGGAGAGCCTGATCCGAAGACCGGAATTCGCTGAGACCATGTTTTTCGTCCTGCCTTCGGCGGAGGCGCAAAGAAAGCTGCTGGCCTGGTCGGCCAATCATCATCTTTCCGTCACGATGGACGATTGTTATGTGGCGCCGTTCTACGCCCAAGCGGTGGAAGATCGCGATTTGTTAGGCCGCCTCGCCCAGCGCCGGCCCGGGCATGTGGTCATCGCCATTGGCAACGGCCCGCAGGAAAAGCTGGGTGTTTACCTGCGCGATCATCTGGCCTATCGACCGGCCATTCATTGCATCGGCGCGGCCCTCGGTTTTCTCACCGGCGACCAGGTGGCCATTCCCGGTTGGGCCGACCGTTTCTATCTGGGATGGCTGCTGCGACTGCTGGACCAGCCGCGCATCTTCATCCCGCGACTGGCGCGCGCGGCCCTTCTGCCGTGGCTCGTTTTGCGTTTCGGTTCCGAGATGCCGCCACTGCGGGGGAAAGAGTCTCTTAACCACGGATTGCACGGATGACACGGATTCAACTGAGTTAGGGCCTCTGCAGAAGACACGGCGACCCGCCGTCGCGTGACTTTGGCGGGCAGGCAGAGCGCCGGGGCTACAGGGAAGGATTAACCACGGATTATCTGCCCGCAGTGATACAGCGTTGCAGGCGCGGCGCGGATGACACGGATCATAGAACTCGGAGACGGAGGACGGCCCGCGAATTACGCTAATAACACGAATTCAAAGCGAGCTCACCTCCCCATTGAGCGTTGAGC
>DASXIK010000084.1:0-4619 GCA_036498025.1 Chthoniobacterales bacterium | reverse complement strand
GCCCAATCGTAACCGCGCTCCTCCAGTTCGAGGGCCAGTTCCTTGCGGCCGCTGCGCACCACTCGTCCCGCCACCATGACGTGCACATGGTCGGGCACGATGTAATTCAGGAGGCGCTGGTAGTGCGTGATTAAAAGGATGCCGAGCTGAGGTCCTCGCAAAGAATTGACGCCGTGGGAAACGGTCTTGAGCGCGTCGATATCGAGGCCGCTGTCCGTCTCATCGAGCACAGCGTATTTCGGCTCCAGCATGGCCAATTGCAGGATCTCGTTGCGCTTTTTCTCACCGCCGGAGAAGCCTTCGTTGACTGAGCGGGACGTGAAGGATCGATCCATGCCCAGCAGCTCCATTTTTTCGTAAAGCCGCGCGTAGTAATCCGTGGCTTCGAGTTCCTCACCCTCAGGCATGCGCGCCTGCACGGCCGCGCGCAGAAAATTGGCGATGGTTACGCCCGGGATTTCGCTGGGATACTGGAAAGCGAGGAAAAGGCCGCGCCGGGCGCGCTCGTCCGGCTCAAGGGACATGATGTCTTCGCCGTCCATAAGAACCTTGCCCTGAGTGACTTCGTAATCCGGATGGCCTGCCAAAACCTTGGCCAGCGTGCTCTTGCCCGAGCCGTTGGGACCCATGATGGCATGCACTTCTCCGCGAGGGACATGCAGCGTGAGACCCCGGACAATCTCTTTGCCGGCGATGGAAACGTGCAGGTTCTCGACACTCAGTTCATTCATATTTTGGGAAAGAGAAGATAGACTAATCCGGGCGATTTTGCGAATCGCGATTTGGGCACTCTCCTTGGTTCGGTATATAATATGAGGGACAGGTTCGGGTTGGGTCGATTTGGCACAAATGGGGACGGCTTCCGGTCCCGGCGACTCCCGGGCATCAGGGATGCTCTAGGAGGTATCACCGTGCAGCGTAACTGCCGGGTGAAGAAGCTCGGCTGATTGACTGCAAACCATGAACAACCCACCTGAATCCGAACCGCTAGCCTCCGCCTCCGTCTCCAGGCAGACGAGTGAGCTGAACAATTTGCTGCACATTATCTCGACCACCAGTGCCTTGATGGAGCAAGGGGCGTCGCCGGAAGACACGGAGAAGTATCTTGCCGCCTTGCGCACAAGCATCGATCGGGCTGAGGAGGTGGCGGGCTTCCTCTCGGTCGGGGCCGGCGGTGCCAAAGAAAAAACAGCACTTCGCCCAGACTTGACGGGCTCGCCGAAACCGCCGGCAGATCCGGGCGAGGGGCGCAAACAAATGATCTTGCTGGTTGATGACGAGCAAATGACGCTCACCTTGGGAAAACGAGTGTTGAGCGACGGCGGCTTCGAAGTGACCACGGCGCAGTCGGGCTTCGAGTGTCTGGACGCTTTTCGGCGCAAGCCGAACGCTTTTGATCTGGTTCTGCTTGATTTGACCATGCCGTTCATGGATGGCGAAGAGACTTTCCACCGCTTGCGGGAGATTCGGCGGGAGGTGCCGGTGGTTTTGTGCACCGGCTTTATTCAGCAGGATCGGTTGGATCGCCTGATGAAGCTCGGGTTGTCAGGATTCATGCGCAAACCCATCGGATCTGAGGAGACCGTCTCCTTTGTAAAATCCACTTTGGCGAGTGTGCGCTACTCCGCCTGCACGCCACCGACCGGCGTGCCCATGGGGATGTAGGGAAAAGGGACCGCCGTCGAATTGGCCGGAGTCGGCCATGATCTTTATTTTTCCGACTTTTCGGCTGCGTAAAGCGTCGTCTTGAGCGCGGCCGCGAAAGGACCTTTGCTCCTGCAGCTTTTGTTAACACCGGCAGTCGCGGAAACGGCGCCGGTCTCGGCTTGTGCAATTCCGGTCTGCTTCAATTCTACGAGAACGAAAACGGGCAGCGGCTCTTCGATGCCTTTGACTTTGATGGTCCCGCCCGGCGCCAATTGAAAAGCCTCCGCGGCCAGGGCGGCCAGGGACGCGCCCAAAAGAATATCACAGCCCATCTCTGCCGTGAGACGCTCAATGCGCGAGGCCGTGTTAATGACGTCACCAATGGCGGTAAAATCCATCTTTCGTTCAGAACCGATGTTGCCAATGGTGGCTTCACCATGCGCGAGACCAACGCCAAAACGGAAGGCCGGCCAGCCGCGGCCTTGCCATTTTTTATTCAGATCGTCCAGCGCTGCCCGCATGGCCAGGGCTGAGCGCAGCGCCGCGTGGGCGTCAGCCTGCGGGCCTTCGCTGCGGAGATTGCCCCACACCGCCATTAGTCCGTCGCCCATCAGTTTGTCCACCGTGCCATTCTCGGCCAGGACGGCATCGGTCATGGCGGAGAAGTATTCATTCAATTGCGCGACCATTTCGACCGGCGGACGACTGGCGGTCAACTGGGTGAAATTGCGCAGGTCGGTGAACATGACTGTCACCGTTTTGCGAACCCCGGAGAGGGAATGCAAAAAAGCGGCCGGGTTTTCCAGAATCTCTTCGACCACATTTTCGCCTACGTAGTGACCGAGTGTTGACCGGAGCTCGCTTTTCTCCTTCCGCTCCGTGCGGTAATCCGCCATGACGTTGATGAGCACGGTTGCGACGAGAATCCCGCAAGGCACGACCATGAGAAGCAGGAGGCCGGTGCGGTTGTAAACGATGAGGCAAGTCTCGGTGTAGACCACGAGCGCCACCAGCGTGAGCGCGGCGCGCCAGAGAAGGCCGCGGGGCCGGCTGAGAAGCGCGCCCAGGATTCCCGCCAGAAGAAAGCTGAGAGCTTCGCCGCCCGGCGTCGGTTCAGACAAGAAGTCAGACTGCAACGCCGCGTTCATGGCGTTCAAGTGGAGTTCCGGTCCCGACATCAACGCTTGATCGCCATCAATGATGCGGAATGGAGTGGAGTGCTCATCATGGCTCCAGCCGCCTTCCGGGCCGACAAACACAATCTTGTCCTTGAAAAAGGCGCCGCTTTGAAAATTCCGCTCCCAAAGTTCGGGCACAAAAATCTGATAGATTGATTGCGGAGGAATGGTGCGCGGTCCTCCGCAAAACCGGAAGGGCCGTTCGCCGGACGCTGGAATAAGATCCGAACGTCCGAGATAGGCCAACATGCGAGCTTCCAGAGATTGGAAACGCTCGGTGGCGGACGGCTGCACCTGCTCGTTCAGTTCTTCCAGCGAAGTGGTCATGCGAGCGCGGCGCACCGGCCCATCGGGGTCAGACCAAAAAGTGACGTAGCCGAGACGGGGATCGCGTGGTCTTGCCCCTTTAATCAGGGTGTTCACGGGAAGGTCGACCCGCCAGAAAGAGCCGCGCGTGCCGCTTTCCGTCACGAAATCCCAACCCAGTAAAACCCGGTCACGATATTTCGCCAGGGCGGCGCCGAAGGCCTCATCCCCCGGCGCAGGGGCCGGGAAAAGCAAGTCGAAGGCGACGACGCGCGCTCCCGCTTCGACCAGGCGCTGCGTCAGCAGAGCGTAGACTTCGCGCGACCACGGGAAGCCCGCCTTCATCATTTTGAGCGCCGGGGACGCGTCGACTTCATCAGGGAAAAGGCTGTCGAGTTGGACTGAGCTTTTGTCGATCGCCAGAAAAACCAGTCGGGGATCCAAAGGCGCTTTGCGTCCCAAGCATTGCCGCAGGTCGCGGGTATAAGTTTCGGCCTTGCGCAAAGGGTCAAAGTAGAACCAATGCAACAGAGAAAGGACGACGGCTGTTCCGGCGGAAATGAGCACGAGGGAACGAAGTCGGCTGCCGGGTGAACGCACACCGCCGGAAAAGCAAGAAACACTCCATCAGAAGAAGGAGTCGCACGCGTTCTGACCGGTGTTGGCGTGCAATTAGCTAACTGTTCGGACAGCGGAGTTTAGCCCACGCTGATGTCTTGTAATTTCAATAAACACTGGAGTCTATCGGTGCGTGCAACAGTCCTCGCGGCCGTCGCGCTGATTCTTCTCCAGGCCTCGGCCCCTTCCGCCTTTTCCCAGGACCCGGCGGCCAATGCCGCCCTGCAGCAAAGCCAGAACCTTTCGCAACCTTCCGGTACCGGCCCGCGCATTACCCCCGATGGAATGGTTCTCCCGTCGTCTGGTTCGTCCGAGGACTCAAAGTCTGACGAGGATCTCGGCGAACAATGGGTGCTGAAACATAATCAACGGCCCCAGCCCTTCAACATTTTCGCGGACGTGTCGGGCTTCTACACCAGCAACGTGGCGCTGACCCACAAACCGGAATTTTCCGATTCTTTCCTCGTCGCCTCCGTCGGCGCCAGCTATTCCCGGCCGTTTGGCGGCATCTGGGCTTTCAACATTGGCATAAGTGAATCGATCTTTCGCTACGACACCTTCACGGACTTCGACTTCGACAGTTTCAATGTCGGCGGCGGTCTCAGCCTGCAGTCTCACCCGCTCTGGGATACGCTCTTTACCTTCCAATATAATTACAACTCCCTCACGCATGATCTGACCACCGGCCAGCTGTTTTCCGGTCACAGCTTTACGCTGTCCGCCCTCAAGTCCCTTCAGCTTTCGACGGCGGACAGTGTCTCTTTCGGGGCGACCGGTTCCTTCACCCTGGCCGACCCCTCTTCCCTGATGTGGGGGGGAGGATCTCTTTTTGCCAGCTACAACTTGAATGTGACCCGCCAGTTTTCCGTG
>DASXIK010000083.1:0-2017 GCA_036498025.1 Chthoniobacterales bacterium | reverse complement strand
GCACGATGGTGCTGGCGCTCCCCAAGACACACCTGCGAAACATGGAATAAGCCTACGCTGACGCCACGGCCAGCTCACTGAACTGCACCGATTGGACCGCGGAAACCGCGCCAATCGCTCGAATTTCGGCTAGCTCAGGAAAAGGAGGGTGGCGCGCGGGCCTGGGCGTGGAAGCCGGCCCGGGAGCCCGGCAGCGTCACGGCGGCATCGTGCCAGAGCACGCGCAGGGCGGCCCGATACGGCGCTGCGACCGTCGCCTGTGGCGTGTCCGCGGATGCGGCCGCATGCGCGGCACAACACAGCGAGCACGCGCCATCATGCGCCTGATGGCCGCCGGTCTGGTCGCCGCCGCCATTGGTCCGGGCCGAATTGTCATGGCAGATGAAGGCCGCCGCGAGCGGGTCGGAAATCGCAATGCCCGCAGCCCAACAGGCCGCGATTGGTGCTAAAATCTGCACCATCAGGGCCATCATGACGATCGGAAGAAGTTTCCGTAACCGCCGGCGCATTGACTGACTCACCTTCTCGATGGCGCCACGTTAATCACCGGAAAAGCCGGAAGTCGAGAGCAGCCGGCGGGCTATATCTTGCAGCGTCCTTGGAAATAACCGGACATTTCCGGTGTCACCGCCGGGAGATCGCTTCCATCCCGTAAGCCCCGCGCGCCGCGAGGCCCCGGAAAGCCTGATTGTCCGCGCGAAAACGCCACTTCAGAGGGCAAAATCCCAATCATTTCGTAAAATGCACGAATTTTGAACAAACGTTGCTGAAATTGATGACAAGTCAAAAAAGATGGTCTACGACTACGGGCTCAGGCTGGCCGTAAGGTTAAAGTCTGGTGGTCCAAGTCTCGGGAGGAGCCCTGGCGCGCACAAGCAGCGTCGCCCCGTCAAACCAAGATCAAATCTAAATTTTCGGGGAAATAGGGTCGACACAATTTTTAGAGCAGGGCTTGCCGCCCTGCTCTTTTTTCTTTTGCGGCAGGGCTTGTTTCTTTGCAGCAAGGCTTGCGCGTTGCATCCTGAAGGAGGCGCGCTTTTGCGCGGCGTCTCGAAGGACGACAGCCCCTCGCCGCTCATCCTTGTAGGCTCGCGAGGCTCGCAGCTCAGGATGACGGGACTGAAGTCGATTTCACTCCCGCTCCAGGAAACTCGAGCCGATATCGGCTTTCTTCTTGATCGGGTCGTAGTCGCAATAGACGCTATCGGCCACCAGCGTGTAGCTCGGGATGATCGTGTACTTGTCGAGCTTGACCGAGTTCAATCCGATCACCGAGGTCTTGGTCCCGCCATTCCATTTGAACGGGGTTGAACTCTGCGCCCTTTCGCAGGCCACGACGGCCTCGGCAAAAACGTAGCCTTCGACGAAAGCTTTCAGCGTCCGGAGTTGGGTTGTCGTTTTCCAGTTGAGGTAAAAGGAGCCTGCGAGGCCGGCAATCGCCAGTATCAAAAGCCCAACAATGATTCTTTGAAACGTCATTTCCTGTTCCCCCAACCCTTGCGAAATCGGCGCTCAGAGCGGAATCCCCATCAGTTTCGACAGCCGCTCGATATTCAGATAACCCGCATTATAGGCAAACCAGGCGACGGCAAAGATGGCCGCCGAGATCACCGTGGTCCAGATCAGCTTGCGGCCCATCTGGGTTGCGATCGGTGCGCCGGGATCGGTGCCGGGCGGGCCCGCGCCATCTTCGTGCTGGCTGCGCACGCCGAACGGCAGCGTCAGGAACAAGACGACCCACCACAGCACGAAGTAGATCGCGAAGGCGGTTGAGATGGTATAGGCCATCGCCCGTCAGGCCTGCTCGATTTCGACCAGCGCGCCGGAAAAATCCTTTGGGTGTAGAAACAGTACCGGCTTGCCGTGGGCGCCGATTTTCGGCACGCCGTCGCCAAGCACCCGCGCACCCACCTTGATCAGGGTGTCCCTCGCCGCGATAATATCGGGCACGTCGTAACAGATGTGGTGGATGCCGCCGTCGGTATTGCGCTCGAGAAACTTGGCAATTGGCGAGGTC
>DASXIK010000082.1:0-5047 GCA_036498025.1 Chthoniobacterales bacterium | reverse complement strand
GTCTTCGGTCTCAACACGGTGGCCTTTCGGCATTCCACCATTTTCGGCGGACGCCAATTTGCCACCTTTGATCAGGGCTGGGTCGGCTGGTTCTGCCAACAGGCGCTGGAGACCCAGCGAAATCCGGCGCGCGAGCCCTTTACCATCTCGGGCGACGGCAAACAGGTGCGCGATTTACTTTTTGTCGATGACTGCGTGGCCTGTTATTGCGCAGCCGCGGAACACATTGCCAAGGCTCGCGGGCAGGCCTTCAACATCGGCGGGGGCATGGCCAACAGTTCGTCGCTGCTAGAGCTTTTTGAAATTCTCGAAGCGGAGCTGCAAGTAAAACTGAAATACGACCGTCTTCCCTGGCGGCACAGCGATCAGAAATTTTTCGTGGCGGACAACTCCAAGGCGGAAGCATTGCTCAAGTGGAAACCGCGCATCAGCAAACGCGAGGGAATTCTGAAAACGATTTCCTGGGCTCGCCAGGCCATGTAAGAAAGTCGTGAAAGTTTCGGTCGTCATCCCTTGCTTTAATGAGCGCGCCACCATTGCGCAAGTCGTGCGCAACGTCCGGGCGGCGGCCGTTTGGAGCATCGAGATTATCGTGGTGGACGATTGCTCGACCGACGGAACCATCGCGATTCTAAAACAGGAGATCGCCGCGCTGGTCGACCAGGTGATATACCAGCCGCGCAATCTCGGGAAGGGGAGCGCTCTGCGCGCCGGTTTTGCCATGGCGACGGGTGACGTGTTGGTGGTGCAAGACGCCGACCTGGAGTACGACCCAAGGGATTACCCCGCCCTGCTCGAGCCAATTTTTTCCGGCAACGCCGATGTGGTCTACGGTTCGCGCTTCATAGGAGGCCAGTCGCATCGCGTGCTTTATTTCTGGCACATGATGGGCAACAAATTTCTCACCCTGCTCTCCAATATGCTGACCAACCTGAATCTGACGGACCTTGAGACGGGCTACAAAGCGTTCCGGGCCGGAGTGGTGAAGGATCTTCAACTTTGCGAGAACGGATTTGGCTTCGAGCCGGAAATCACGGCAAAGCTGGCCAAAGCCCGATGCCGCATTTACGAAGTGGGCATCTCCTATACCGGTCGAACCTACGGCGAAGGCAAAAAGGTAAACTGGAAAGACGGGTTCCGAGCCGTTTACGCCATCGTGCGCTACAACCTCTTCCCCTAAATCTGGTCGAGGTATTTCTGGGCCACGGGCATGCGGCGGCCGACGCCAAAGGCGCGCGTGGTCACGCGAAGCCCGGGCGGCGACTGCTCGCGTTTATATTCATTCAAATCGACGCGGCGCTGCACCCAGCGCACGGTCTTTTCGTCGAAGCCGTGATTCATGATGTCCCGCGCGCTCAGATTTTCCTCAACGTAAAGCCGGAGAATTTCATCGAGCACCTCGTAGGGCGGAAGCGTGTCCTGGTCTTTTTGGTCGGGCTTTAACTCTGCGCTCGGTGGTTTTTCGATGGTGGAAAGTGGAATCAATTCCCGGTCGCGACCCACTCGCGACGCGTGGTCCGAGTTAATCCAGCGAGCCAGTTCATAGACCATGGTCTTGGGCACATCGCTGATGGCGGCCAGGCCGCCGGCCATGTCGCCATAGATCGTGCAATAGCCAACCGCCAGCTCGCTTTTGTTTCCAGTCGTTAGGAGAAGATGGCCAAATTTGTTCGATAGGGCCATGAGAATCACGGCACGCAAACGCGATTGCATGTTTTCTTCCGTGGTGTCTTCGGACAATCCCTTGAACGCTTCGCCGAGTTCGGCTTTGACCGTCCCGAAGGCGCTGGAGATCGGAATGCAGCGATACTGGATTCCCAGGTTCCGCGCGAGCGCGGCGGCATCATCCAGGCTACCCTGGGAAGAGAAGGGACTGGGCATGGAGACACCGAGAACGTTTTCCGGCCCCAGCGCGTCAGCGGCGATGACTGCCACCACAGCGGAATCGATGCCACCGCTCAGGCCCAGAACAGCGGATTTGAAACCGCACTTGCGCAGGTAATCGCGCGTGCCCAGGGAAAGAGCGGCGAACACGTCCTGCGCCGCCGGATGCGCGCGCCATTCGATCACCTCGCGGCTCTCCGTGTCCACCACCTGCTCGTGTTCGCGAAAGGAGGGGAGTTGCGCAATCACTTCGCCCGCCGCGTTGACCGCGATGGAGTCGCCGTCGAAGACTAACTGGTCGTTCCCTCCCACGGCGTTGCAATAAGAAATAGGGCACCGATAGGCCCGCGCCAGGGCGCCGACCATCTCACGACGAACGGCCGGCTTGTTTACGTTGAAGGGCGAGGCGCTCAGGTTGACGATAATTTCCGCGCCTTGCTCCATCAGGCTGCGCACCGGTTCCACGTCATACAAGGGCCGGGGCAGATAGTGCTCAGTCCAAATATCTTCGCAAAGGGTGATCCCGATCTTGCGGCCCTGCACCTCAAAAGGCTCAACCCGCGAGGCCGGCTGGAAATAACGGTCCTCGTCGAACACATCATAGGTGGGCAGGAGCGACTTGTAAGCCTTGCGCAACGGCTTACCGCGCTCGAGCAGGGCAGCCGCATTGTGAAACGGCTTTCCCCGATCCTCGTTGCGGTCCACGAATCCTACGAGCAAGGCTGCCCGGCCAACCCGCTGGTGCAGCCGTTGCACCATCTCGATATTCTCCGGCACAAAACGCGACTTAAAAACCAGGTCCTGCGGCGGATACCCCGGAACAGAGAGCTCAGGGGTGAGGATTAAATCGGCGCCCGCTTCCGCCAGTCTTTCGTAAGCCTGGAAAATCTTGTCGAAATTCCCCTTCAGATCGCCAACTGTCGGGTTGAGCTGAGCAAAACCAATCTTCATGCCGCCGGGCAGATTATGCGCTGGCTCCGCGGCAGCAACGGTTTTCGGAAACTCTATTTACCCGAAGTCGCCTGCAGCGGCGAATGATGCTGATATCCCTTGTTCAGAGCGTCATCGGCTCCTTCGACGAACATTTTGCCCCATTCGAACAGGCCCGCCGTGAGAAAGGCCGCGATTGCGCAAAGAATGACTTTTTGCGTGAAAGTGCCGTGCATTGCCCTGTTTTCAGAGCACGCGCGATGCCAGTGCCCGGGCTGTTACCAGAATCCCCACTGGCCGGTTTTCATGATCCAAAAGCCGAGCAAAAGATTGGTCACGGCATGCGTCAAAACACAGGTGGAAAGGCTCTTGCTGCGATAGGCGACAATGTTGTAAATGGCTCCCGTCAGGAGCGCGGCCGGCCAATCCGGCCGGTTGTGCGATAAAGCGAAGGCCACCGTCACGGCCACGAAGGAGAACCAGCTGAAGGCGCCAAAGGCCACGCGTTCGAAGTCTTCGTTAATCAAAAAACGCAGCAGAAAGCCGCGCCAGAAGATTTCCTCCACGAAAGGAACGACCACTGCCAAGCGCAGAAAGCGCAGGGCTACCGTGACCGTATAAATCACCGGCCGTCCCGCAAATTGTTCTGGGTTAAAGCCATCGAGCCGGGCGGAAAATCCCAGAAAACTCTGGGGCGCAATCCAGAGAACAAAAACGATCAGGCCAGCGAGGAGCCCGAACATCCAACCAGCGGGCGGGCGCAGGGCATACTCCCGTCTGAACCAAAGAAGCAGAAAACCGCAGGCCACTGCCTGGAGCGGATAAATCCAGTATTCCGCTGATCTCAGCCAGAAGGAATCTCCCGCGCTCTTGAGGGCGCCGTTGAGCATCAGGAGCGCAAGGAACAGCGCCATCGGCAGCACATAAGCCAGCAATTCTTTCCGTTTGATCATGCCTGCGAAATGAATTCTAATTCCGAGTTCACGAGATACTCTCTCTTTCTGGATGATTCCCGACACCGACGGCAAGCCCGAATCAAAAAAGATCGATTCCGACGCGATGATGCGACAGTTGGACATCGAGCTGGCGCAGAAACGCGCGGAATGGGCTCAGTCGGGTGCGCGGCGCCGCACACTCCGCACGCTGAGTCTGCTCTTCCTGGCGCTGGTTGTGATCGCGGCTCTCTACGGTTTCTTTTTCCTCTTCACCAACCCGCCACAGCCACGATCCAAACAGAGCGCGCCGGCGACGGACACGCCGTCCCCTGGCCCCTGAGGCTGGTTGCGCGCGCCGCGGCGGAATTCTAGCGGCCGATGGCTGCGGCCTGTGCCTTCACCATTATCTTGCCCGCCTGCCGGGCATTCTGCACAAATGTATTGTTGTCCCCGTGCGAGGCCCAAGGTCCTGATGGCACCTCGCTGAAATCCACAAATTTCCAGTCGGTCACATCGGTCTCCTGCAAGCCGAGGTAATCGCGCACCGCAGGCGAGACATCCAGACCGGCGCCTCTGTTCAGGTTCGGCTTCGGCCGTTCATTGCCAAAAACATACTGCCAATGATCCGTGCGGAACGGCCCGGCGTCTTCCCACTGGGCGTAAACCGTGCGGTCGCCTTTTTTAATGGCAATCCAGCGGCCTTTGCAGACCGATATCCCCGGACCGCGATACGCTTCCTTAAACCAGGGAATCACCTGCTCCGCCTCGGGGCGGTGACCGTTTTTCGATTTGTCATTGTAGGGCAGCGCACAGTAGAAGGGATTCTGCCTCGGGGTAAATTTCGCGGGCAAGTAGTTGCTGCGATGCGCCGGCCGCGGGTCGTCGAAGCCGCCGTAGTGGGCGGACCAATCCTTGTCCCACGAACTCGATCGATTCGGCACCGGGTTGTTGCCGCTTGGCTCCTCGCCGATCCAGAAGATTGTGGTCACGATATCCTTTTTCCAGGGATACCGTTCTCCTGCCTTGGAAGCAAAAAGCCCGAAATGTCGCGGCGCGAAAGCAAGTGAATCGACGTTGAGCATAGGATCACCCGACAGCCTGTCTGATTTCTTGCTGACCTTCACTTTGCCCGCAGCCGGCGCTTTGGCGGGCGCAGACTGCGCGAAGAACGACGAAACAGATGATAACAAGACGGCGGCTGTATGAGTAATGGTTCCTGGTTTCATAAAGGCAAGGCGCCATCGGCGCAGTAAGGGGGGACGCTAATCCCCCGCAGTGGTTTAATTCGCGAACGCGCA
>DASXIK010000081.1:0-2847 GCA_036498025.1 Chthoniobacterales bacterium | reverse complement strand
CGCCGACGCCAGTGGGGGCGCAGTTTGGCCGAACATGGTGATAGCGAGGAGGCCCGCGAGCGCGGACGCACGAAAAGTCACTCTGTTTCTATAGTACGATAACGAATGGAGGCAGGTTCTGGCGCAGAAAGAAGTTATTCGAAAACGTAATACTGGTACCACCACCAAAAGCACCGCTCCACGCCGCAAAAAAGCCGCGGCACTCCCCCAGGAAATTGCTCCTGAAGCACAGGAGCCATCCTGGCGAATCGCTGTACAGGCGGCAGAATCCAAAAAAGCAACCGATATCAAAGTGTTGGATCTGACCGGCATCACGTCCTTTACGGACTTTTTTGTGATTTGCACCGGCGCCAATGCGAAGCAAATGCAGGCCATCGCCGATGAGGTCGGTTTGCAACTGAAAAAACACGGCGAACTCCCAATCAGCGTGGAAGGCAAGGACGGCGCCGAATGGGTTTTATGCGACTATGGCGACTTCATTGTTCATATCTTTTCGCCCAAGTCACGTGAATACTATGATTTGGAACGGTTGTGGAAACAGGGGCGAGTCATGGCTCCGTCCGCAGCGTGAAGCTTTTTCTTTACTTCATCGGAAAACCAAAAAACGCTCACGCCAACGCTCTGGCGGAGGAATATTTGAAACGGATTGGCCATTACGCGACTTCGCGCATGGCAGAAATCCGGCCCGACCGGTTCGATCCCTTCGAAAAGCATCCGACCGCTAAGAAGATTCTGCTGGACCCTGTCGGGAAATCACTGGATTCGGACGCCTTCGCCCGGATTTTTTCGGATGCCGAGATGCATGGGCATGATCTGGTGTTTGTCGTGGGCGGCCATGATGGACTGCCTGCGGCATGGCGTCCGAGGGCCGATTTGCTGGTTTCGCTCTCAGCACTGACAATGCCCCACGAACTGGCGCGGGCCGTTTTGGCGGAGCAGATTTACCGGGCGTTTACAATGTTGCGTGGGCACCCATATCCGCGCTGACGAATATAGGTGAGGGATCACTCCGAAAAAAAATGTCCTGGTTCAAACGCGATGTGAATAACCCGCGGCAATCGGCTCCGGCCGGCGCCGAACGGACTGTGCGGACGGAAGGCCTCTGGCTGAAATGCGACGGCTGCCGCCAAATCATCTGGAAAAAGGATCTTGAGTCTACGCTCAATGTCTGCGGGAAGTGCGGTCATCATTTCCGTTTGGATTCGCGGGCGCGGCTGGAACTGCTCTTCGATAAGGGCGAGTTTGAAGAGCATGACATCAATCTTTCTTCATCGGATCCGCTTGAATTCGTGGATCAGAAACCTTACTCGGTTCGCCTGAAGGCCAGCCAGGCAGCCACGAACATGAAGGACTGCCTGCTGGCCGCTTCTGGAACGCTGGCCGGGCGTCCGGTGCAGATTTGCGCGATGGAGCCAAAGTTCATCGGCGGCAGCATGGGTTCGGTGGCGGGCGAAAAGATTACGCGGGCGGTGGAACGCTCACTGGCGCAACACAACCCGCTGATCGTGATTTCGGCGTCGGGCGGCGCGCGCATGCAGGAAGGCGCGGTCAGCCTTATGCAGATGGCAAAGGTTTCGGCGGCGCTCATGCGCCTCGACGAAGCGCAAGTTCCCTATATCAGCATTCTCACCGACCCCACCACCGGCGGCGTCACCGCCAGCTTCGCCATGCTGGGCGACCTGAATATCAGTGAACCTGGAGCGCTCATTGGTTTCGCCGGGCCGCGCGTCATTGAGCAGACGATCCGCCAGAAACTGCCTGAAGGCTTTCAGCGCGCCGAGTTTCTGCTGAAACATGGCATGCTGGATGCCGTGGTGCCGCGCGGCGAGATGAAGGCGTACCTTGCAACCGCACTGGACTTCTTTTGCGGCCCGGTAAAGGGCCACGCAGAGCCCACCGTTGAGCACGCGGCGTGAACTTCGCGGACACAGTCCGATATCTTTATTCACTTGGTCATGAGCTGAAGGCGGGGAAATGGGACCTTGCCAACATGCGGGCGCTGCTGGCGGAGATGGATCATCCGGAATCTCGTGGGCGGTTCATCCATGTTGCCGGAACGAATGGCAAGGGGTCGGTGTGCGCCATGATGGCGTCTGCCCTGCGGGTGAGCGGCGCGCGCACCGGGCTTTACACCTCGCCGCATCTGGTTGACCCGCGCGAGCGCATTCAAATCGATGGCGAGTGGATCAGCGAGGCGGAATGGTGCACTGCTTTCGATGAGGTTCATGGGGTGGCCGAAAGGTTGCTGGCGCGCGAGGCGATTCCGGCGCACCCCAGTTTCTTTGAGACGGTGACGGCGATGGCGTTCTTTGCGTTCGCGCGCGCCGGGGTGGAAATTACGGTACTGGAGACCGGACTCGGCGGGCGGCTCGATGCGACCAACGTCGTCATGCCAGAATTGGCCGTAATCACCCCTGTCGATTTCGACCATGAGACATTTCTGGGATCGAGCATTGAATCGATTGCGGCGGAAAAAGCAGGCATTTTGAAAACCGGCCGGCCCGCGGCCTTTTCCGCGCAACGGCCCGACGCTCTGCGTGTGCTGGAGCATCGCGCGCTGGAACTGGACATCCCGGTCCATCATTCCTCGGAATGGCGGCTGGAGAATCTCCACATTGACCGGTATGAAAGCCGCTTCACTCTCGTGGCCGATGAGAGTGTGGAGATAGTCTGTCCGCTGGCTGGCGTCCATCAGGTAGAGAACGCGCGAACCGCCGTCACTGCGTTGGCCCTGGCCGGGGTTCCACGCACCGCGATTCAGCAAGGGATCACGCGAGCGGTGTGGCCAGGCAGACTGGAACGCGTCGCACGGGACCCTGACGTGATTTTGGACGGCGCCCATAATCC